>NZ_JBQJIL010000020.1:0-61923 GCF_052078715.1 Lysobacter sp. CA199
GTCGCGGCTTGCGCCGCTCCTACAGGGGCTACGGGTGGCGGGCTTCAGACTGTAGGAGCGGCGCGAGCCGCGACTGCGGCACCACGGCTGCGACGAAACTGGCGACGCGGGCGATGTGGCGCGGTCGCGGCTTGCGCCGCTCCTACAGGTTGAAACAAACAGGCCCGCACGTGGCGGGCCTGTTTTTTGCGATCGGGGCGCGTCGATTACATATTGCGCCGGTACTCGCCACCCACGTCGTACAAGGCATGGCTGATCTGACCGAGGCTGTGGGTCTTCACCGCTTCCATCAGACTGGCGAATACGTTCTTGCGGTCGCGCGCGGCGGCCTGGAGATTGCGCAGACCTTCGCTGGCGTAGTCGTTGCGTCCCTGCTGGTAGGACAGCACGTTGTCGATCTGCTGGCCCTTCTCTTCCGGCGTGGAGCGGATCAGCTCGATCTCGGTAACGATATCGCCGCCGTGGTCCTTGGGCAGGAAGGTGTTGACGCCGACCAGCGGCAGGCTGCCGTCGTGCTTCTTGTGTTCGTAGTAGAGGCTTTCTTCCTGGATCTTGCCGCGCTGGTACATGGTGTCCATGGCGCCGAGCACGCCGCCACGTTCGCTGATGGCTTCGAATTCCTTGTACACGGCTTCTTCGACGATGTCGGTGAGGTAGTCCACCGCGAAGCTGCCCTGCCAGGGGTTTTCGTTGAAGTTCAGGCCCAGCTCTTTGTTGATGATCATCTGGATCGCGACCGCGCGGCGCACGCTTTCTTCGGTCGGGGTGGTGATGGCTTCGTCGTAGGCGTTGGTGTGCAGGCTGTTGCAGTTGTCGAACAGCGCGTACAGGGCCTGCAAGGTGGTGCGGATGTCGTTGAACTGGATTTCCTGCGCGTGCAGCGAGCGGCCCGAGGTTTGGATGTGGTACTTCATCATCTGGCTGCGCGGGTCGGCGCCGTAGCGCTCGCGCATGGCGCGCGCCCAGATGCGGCGGGCGACGCGGCCGATCACGGTGTACTCGGGGTCCATGCCGTTGGAGAAGAAGAACGACAGGTTGGGCGCGAAGTCGTCGATCTTCATGCCGCGCGCGAGGTAGTACTCGACGATGGTGAAGCCGTTCGACAGGGTGAAGGCGAGCTGGCTGATCGGGTTCGCGCCGGCTTCGGCGATGTGGTAGCCGCTGATCGACACCGAGTAGAAGTTGCGGACGTTCTTGTCGACGAAGTATTGCTGGATGTCGCCCATCATGCGCAGGGCGAATTCGGTACTGAAAATGCAGGTGTTCTGGGCCTGGTCCTCTTTCAGGATGTCGGCCTGGACGGTGCCGCGCACGGTGGCGAGGGTCTTGTCGCGGATGCGCTGATAGGTTTCGGCATCGACGACTTGATCGCCGGTCACGCCGAGCAGGCCCAGGCCGAGGCCGTCGTTGGTTTCCGGTAGCAGGCCGCCGTACTGCGGGCGCTTGCGACCTTCGAACATCGCTTCGATCTTGTCGTGCGCGGCGTCCCAGCGGGCGCCGTCTTCGCGCAGGTACTTCTCGATCTGCTGATCGATGGCGGTGTTCATGAACATCGCCAGCAACATCGGCGCGGGGCCGTTGATGGTCATCGACACCGAGGTGGTCGGCGCGCACAGGTCGAAGCCGGAATACAGCTTCTTCATGTCGTCCAGGGACGCGATGTTGACGCCGGAGTTGCCGATCTTGCCGAAGATGTCCGGGCGCACGGCGGGGTCTTCGCCGTACAGCGTGACGCTGTCGAACGCGGTCGACAGGCGCGCCGCGGGCTGGCCGACGGACAGGTAATGGAAGCGGCGGTTGGTTCGCTCGGGCGTGCCTTCGCCGGCGAACATGCGGATCGGGTCTTCGCCGGTGCGGCGGTAGGGGTAGACGCCGCCGGTGTAGGGGTAGTAACCCGGCAGGTTTTCCTTTTGCAGGAAGGTCAGCAATTCGCCCCAGCTCTTGTAGGTGGGCGCGGCGATCTTCGGGATTTTCTGGTGACTCAGGGAGTCGCGGTAGTTTTCTACCTTGATGGCCTTGCCGCGGACTTCGTATTCGGTGACGTCGTCGGTGATGGATTTCAGACGCGCGGGCCAGTCGCGCAGGAGCTTCAGGGCTTCCGAGGCCAGGGTCTGGACGGCGTCGTTGTAGCGTTGGCGCAGGGTCAGGAGCGTGCGATCGACGGGAACGCGGACTTTAGCCCGGGCGCGTGCTTCGATGTCGCGGATTTGCTGACGGGTGCGTTCGAACATTTCCTCTGCAGAGGATGCGCCGTCATTCGCGGTGGCGTGGGTCGCAGCTTGCGCAGCTCCTACAGGGGCTTCGGGTAGCAATGCTTCGGGCGTGTAGAGGGCCAGGGCTTTCGGAAGTTCGGGGTCTTCGAGGTCGTGCAACGACTGCCAATACGACTGCGCGCGATCGGCCACCTCCGACTGGGTTTCGATCTGCCGGTTGATCGAACGCCCCTGCTCCGCGATCTCGGCGAGGTAGCGCACGCGCGCGCCGGGAATCAGAACCGTGGCGCGCGGTTCCTTGAGGTCGGTGTTGACTTCCGGCGTCCACTTCTGCGCCGGCAGCGAGAGTTTCTCGCGCAGCAGGCGGCACAGGTTGACGAACATCCAGCTGATGCCGGGGTCGTTGAACTGGCTGGCGATGGTCGGGTAGACCGGGACGTCTTCGTCCTTGGTCTGGAAGGCTACTCGGTTGCGCTTCCACTGCTTGCGCACGTCGCGCAGCGCGTCTTCGGCACCGCGCTTGTCGAACTTGTTGAGCACGACCAGTTCGGCGTAATCGAGCATGTCGATCTTTTCCAGCTGGCTCGGCGCGCCGAAGTCGCTGGTCATCACGTACATGGGGAAATCGACCAGGTCGACGATTTCCGAATCGCTCTGGCCGATACCGGCGGTTTCCACGATCACCAGGTCGTAGCCCAGGCCGCGCAGCAGCGCGATGCAGTCCTTGAGTACGGTGTTGGTCGCCGAATTCTGGCGGCGGGTGGCCATCGAGCGCATGTACACGCGCGGGCTGCGCAGCGAGTTCATGCGGATGCGGTCGCCGAGCAGCGCGCCGCCGGTGCGGCGGCGGGTCGGGTCGACCGAGATCACCGCCATGCGCATGTCGGGGAAATTGGCGAGGAAGCGGTTGAGAAGTTCGTCGGTGACCGATGACTTGCCGGCGCCGCCGGTGCCGGTGATGCCGACCACCGGGGTCTTGCCGCCGGCGAGCTGCCATTGCTTGCGCAGATGGGCGAGTTGGGATTCGTCGAGGCTGCCTTCTTCGATCGCCGAGAGCATCTTGCCGATGGTGATTTCGTCGTCGATGACCGCAGGCTTGTCGGGCGCGGTGTCGGCCTGGCGGCCGTCGCTGGCGCGGCGCACCACGTCTTCGATCATCGCCACCAGACCCATGTGCATGCCGTCGTTGGGATGGTAGATGCGCTCCACGCCGTAGGCCTGCAGCTCGCGGATTTCCTCCGGCGTGATGGTGCCGCCGCCGCCGCCGAACACGCGGATGTGGCCGGCGCCGCGCTCGCGCAGCATGTCGACCATGTACTTGAAGTATTCGACATGGCCGCCCTGATAGCTGGACAGGGCGATGCCGTCGGCGTCTTCCTGCAGCGCGGCGCGGACCACGTCCTCGACCGAGCGGTTGTGGCCGAGGTGGACGACTTCGGCGCCCTGGCCCTGGATCAGGCGCCGCATGATGTTGATCGCGGCGTCGTGGCCGTCGAACAGGCTGGCGGCGGTGACGAAGCGCAACGGGGTGGCGTCGGGCTGGGGGGCGGGAATGTGGGCGGCGGTCGTGCTCATGGCTGTCTCGATACGCAGGTCGGGCTGTGCGTATTGTAGCTCTGTGAGCCAGGCCCGGTTTGACGGCTGGGCGTGCGGGGGCGTAGGGACGGCGTCCATTAAGGCGGCCGAGGCCCGGCGTCAATGGGGCGGAGGGCGGGTCGCAGGGTGGGAATTGCAGGTCAGGTCGCAGCTGCGGAAGGCTCTGGGGCCGCCGGTCGCGGCCGCGGGAACCGACTGTAGGAGCGGCGCAAGCCGCGACCGCGACAACTCACCTACGGCGCAGGTTTCGGCGCAAGCGGACACAGCGCGGTCGCGGCTTGCGCCGCTCCTACAAGCAGCGCGAGCGGCGACTGCTGCAAAGCGGCTAAGACGCGGGCTGTGGCACTCAACGAAACAACCCCGCTCCCGCGGCTTTCATCCAGCGCGCCTTCAGCAATCCTGCGCGCCTGTGAATGCGCGTCGCGTCGACGTCAACACGTACTCAAGAGCGGCGTTGCCATGGATACCGGCGGGTGGCCGCCGGGTCCGAGGAGAACGGTCATGGTAATGCGTCCTTTGGTGTTGGCGGCGGTATTGGGTGTGGCGACGGCGGCGGGCGTGCATGCGCCCGCGGCGCAGGCGCGCACGTATGTGGGCGTGGATGTGCGGGTGGCGCCGCCGCCGCGTTACGAGCGGATGCGGGTGCGACCGGGGTATGTGTGGACGCCGGGATATTGGCGCTGGAACGGGCGCCGGCATTACTGGGTCGCCGGGACGTACGTACTCGCGCGTCCGGGCTATGTGTATGTGGCGCCGCGCTGGCATGCGTACGGGCCGGCGTGGCGGTTGCGCGATGGGTATTGGCAACGGCGTTGAGGTTGCAGCGCGATACGGCCTGGGCGATATCGCGCACGGTGAGTTCAGCGCGCCCGATCTGTTCCTCTCCCGTACGCGGGAGGGGAAGGAGCAATACGGGACTCGTGCCGGCGTAGGCAGACAAACCACGACGGATCGTTATAGCCTCGGCAGCGAGCGCAGATCGATTGGACCGATCGCGCACCGGACAAGGAACCCGTCCCATGCCAGATCCTCGCTTCACCCAGGAAACGCTCTACGGCCCCGGCGGCGCGCCGCTGGCCAGCGATATCGATCAGGACCGTATCAACGATTGTTATCTGCTTGCCCCGATGAGCGCGCTGGCGACACAGCAGCCGCAGCGGTTGCAGGATGCGATCCGCTACGACGCCAACACGCAGTCCTTCGAGGTTACGCTCTACAAGGAAGGCGCCAAGGGCATGGAGCCGGTAAATATCCAGGTCGATCAGGCCGACCTGGAAGACAACCTCACCCGGCGCGGCGGCAGCGCGGTCGACAACCAGCCCGGCACGAATGGTCCGATCTGGCCGGCAGTGATGGAGACGGCGTATGCTGAGCTGCAGGACATGGGCAGCCGCGATGCCAATTACGCCGCGATCGACATGGGCCATCCCAGCAAGGCAATGGCGGCGCTCACCGGTCAGCCGGGCGAAAGCCTGGGCCAATCCGATGTGGCCGCACTAGGCGCCGACGCCACCTACGAGCGCTTGCGCACTGCCCTCGACGAAAAGCGTCCGGTGACGCTAGGTACTTTCGCCGAGGATATCCGGCATCCCGACGACGGCTTGGTCGATCGCCACATGTACGTCATCGAGGGCGTGCAACGCGGCGGCGCGGACGGCAAGGACGTAGTGCTGGACCTGCGCAACCCGCTCGCGGAAAACTCCGCGCTGGAAGGCCGCGACAATGCCGACGCCACCACCACGGTGACCCTGGATGTGTTGGACAAATCCGCCACGCTGGGAGTGATCCATATCGGCCCGACGCCGCTGCCGCCGCAATCCCCGAAACCCGAGACGCCTGCCGGCGATGCCAGGCCGGAATCGCGTACGGGCGACCGACACCTCGATGCCTTGCTCGACAGTCTCGGCGATCCGGCCCGATTCAAGCAGGCGATGGGCCAGTTGTACGATTCGCCCGATGGCCAGGCGATGCGTCAGCAGGGCCGCGAACTGTCGCAGGAGTCCGCGCAACGCGAGGCGCCGGCACTCGAGCAGACCGCGGCGCAGCAGCAGGCGCCGACGATGGATGCGCCGGTGCGCTCGCTCAGTCGATGAACTCCGTCTCACCGATGAGACCATCTTGATGCCGCTCTCCTGCTCGACCCGCACGATATTGACCTCCGCGCTGCTGGCTTGCTCATTGCTCGCCTGCGCCGCCACACCACGCGGCGATCGCGTTTCACATACAGAGGATGCTTTCTTGATCGATCAGATTCCCACTGTGCCGCTGCCGCAAGTGCAAGCGCTGTCCCCGGACGATCTGGCACCGCAGCAAGCGCGCTTGCGCGAGGGGGCACGACGTTTGCTCGATGGCCGCTTCACGATCGCATCGCAGCGCCTGTTCGTGTTGGACGAAACCGGCGCCGACTGGGTGTCCGTGCAGAACTTCGTCGGCGGCCATATCGAAAAACAATGGCAGGGCCAATGGCTGGATGCGCCGGCCAGCAATGAAGACGTGCACGCGAGGGTCTGGCGCAGCGGCCAGCCTTCCGGTTATGTCGCCTTGATCCGTCTGGACGATCGCTCTGGCAGTCGTCGCTTGGTCTTCGGTTATTTTGCGCTGACCAAGACGGTGGGCGCACCGGAAGATCGGCCGAATCCGAAGGCGGCGTTGTTCGGGCAGGCGCCTTCCGGCAACTGAGGCCCGGCGCCATCGGCCGGTAGCGGCCCTGCATCGCGCCTGCGAACACGGGCGTTTTCGAGCGGGCGCAATGCGACGAGGCTTGCCGCGTTCTGGCGCAGGACGCGCCGACCCTCCGCGAGGTGCGACGCGTCTCGATAGTGGACGCGTCGCACCGCTGCCTGTGTCGCTGTCCTTGCGACCTTACCGCTCCGGTGACTGATTGTTCCTCGCGAACATGATCATTTGTTGACAGCCCGGGCCATCGCCCTGCGTCGGTCGGCATTGCCCGCTTCCGAGCGGTGAATGTCGAAGCTCGCGGTGGTGCTGGCCTGGCCGAGGATGCGCGCGAGGGTCGCGGCCAAGGTCGCGCGGTCGTCGTCGAAGCCGCCGTGGGTGGTCGCCGATGCCGCATCGGGAGAGCCTTCGGGCAAGCCCGCGGTCGGCGATTGAATCCAATCGATACGGCCGCTGTCGATCAGTTCGCGCAGCTCGGCGGTGGCCTGCGCGGCGTTCTTGTCGAGGAATCGCGCCATGCCCAGCAACGGCGTGCCGTTGCGATATTTCTTGTTGATCCACGTGCGCGGCTGATGTTCGAGCGCATGCGCGACCAAGTACAGCAGCGATTTGTGGTAGATCCCGGCGCAGTGGTCGTCGCATTCGGCCTTGTCGGTCAGAGTGAACAGCGACATGCGCTTGATCGCGCCGCTGCGCAGCGCCGGTGCGTAGGTGTCGAGGAACAGATCGACGGTGATCGCCGGCGCCCACAGGGTCAGGCTTTCGATGCGGCGTCCCAGCCCCTGCATGCCGACCGCGGGTCCGCTGGGCACGATGCCGTCGGTGGTCAGCAATTGCACCAGCGGCGCCAGCAGGATCGAGCCCGCGCTGTGGCCGGTGAGGTGCAATTCGACCTTGGGATCGCGCGCGATCCACTCGTCGAGCAGCCGCGCCACCAACGCCGCGCCGCCGGCTTCCTGCACCGCTCCGCCGGCCAGCGGCGTGCGCGCGGTGGTCGCGAGCATGCCGTTCTCTTTCATTTCGTCCCACAGCAGCTTGCCGCCCGCGGTGCGCGCCAGCGGTTCCAGGGTGTCGTCGAGGCGATCGAGCAGCAGATCCTTGGCCTTGTCGATCAGGCCTTCGCTGCGCGGCTTGGCGACATCGCGCAGGATGTTGCCCAGGGTGGTCCAGGCGTCGGTCTTCCAGATGAAGGCCAGCGGATAGATCTGTTTGGCCAGCAAGGTCTGGCGGTAATCGGCCACGCGCTGGATCGCGCCCTGCTCCGGCACCAGTCCGCCGTGGGCGTAAAGCAGCACGCGTTTTTTCTGCCAGTCGCCGGTGATGCGCGGCAAGTCCTTGCGGATCAGATTGCGCACATCGTCGGCACTGGTGCCGAAGCGGCCGTCGTCGCGCAGGCGGCCGTTGTTGCCCAGGCTGACGATGTGCGGACGCAGATCGGCCTGCGAGTAACCGGTGGACTGGCTTGCCAAGCTGGAATGGCTGACCGCGCTGGACTGCGCGTTGTGCAGGCGCACCGGCACCGCCAGCCGCGCGACCCAGACGTCGGTGCCGCGTTCGAGCCACTCGTCGTAGCTGATGTAGCCGTAACCGCGCAGCCCCCAGGTCGGGCCCCAGGAGTTCTGGATCCAGAAGCCGCCCTCGTCGTAACCGACGATGGCGAAGGCGTGATAACCGGCGATTTCCTGGCGTTTCCAGGCGATCCGGCCGCGCCTGGGAGCATCCCAGCCGTCGTGCACCGCGCTGGAGGCGAACAGCACGCCGACCTCGGCGAAGGCCGCGTGCATGGCCACCAGGTCTTTGTGATTGACCCGGAAATACGCGCCGAGCGGGCGCTGCGCGGCATCGCGCGCGCGTTGCTCGGTGTAGGTTTCCATCTGCTCGCCGGCCTTGTACGGCCAGATTTTGTCCGAGCACACACCGTGGTGATGCCAACCCTTCATGGCGCCGCGGCAACTGGAACCGGAATAACGTTCGCCGCGCCACTCGTCGTAGCGGCGAGCCATGTCGTAGAACATGCGGGTGCTGACCGGCGCGAGTCTGGCGCGCAAGTTGCGCCGGCGCAGCAAGGCGTGCGCGACCGCGGCCAGGCCGAACGCGGTGCAGGCGCCTTCGTCGCCCTGATCGAGCACCGGCAGGCGCAGCTTGAGATGTTCGCTCAAGGGTTTGTGCGCGGGCACGTCGACCAGGGTCGGTTCGAACATGCGGTCGCGGAAGTCGGCGGTGTCCGGGCGCGCATCGAGCAGGCGCGAACGCAGTTTGTGCTCGGTGGAACTTGGGCTGGCGCGCTTGCTCGCGGGTTTACGCGCTGCGGCGGCTTTCCTTGCGGTGGCCATGGGTCGGCGTCCTGTTTAAGCGATGGCGGTGCGATCCGCATCCGGGCAAACGCCGTGGCGCGGCAGCTCCGGACAGATCCAATCCACTATTATCGTGTTATCGCCTCACAGGATCAGCGACGCCAAAAGCGTTTTCAGGCACAAGCCGGCGCAGTCTGGAAACCCGCGGCATCCGCTCGACGTTGGGCCGCGTGCGCTTTGGATCGTGGCAAACGACACCCCCGGCAAACCCCGCGCCGGCCGCGACGACCGTGCGGAGGGCATACCTAGCCGTATTGCCCGATTGCTTTAGACTAGCGCCCCTGCGCCGGCCGCCATTCCGCCGCCGCACAGGCGAATTCATTTTATTTCAACGACTTAACCCACAGCCAGGCGCGACGCGTAAGCGCAATCTTCCGCGCACTCCCGCCCGGTTCGGAGCACCCGATGATTTTCGAAACCCTCGACACCTTCGGCCATGAGCAGGTCGTGTTCTGCCATAACAAGGACGCCGGCCTGAAGGCCATCATCGCGATTCACAACACCGTGCTCGGCCCGGCCCTGGGTGGCCTGCGCATGTGGCCGTACAAGACCGAGCAGGACGCGCTCAACGATGTGCTCCGTCTGAGCCGCGGCATGACCTACAAGAACGCGGTCGCCGGCCTGAACATCGGCGGCGGCAAGGCGGTCATCATCGGCGATCCGGCCGCCGACAAGTCCGAAGCGCTGTTCCGCGCGTTCGGCAAGTTCGTCGATTCGCTGGGCGGCCGCTACATCACCGCCGAGGACGTCGGCATCGACGTCAACGACATGGAATACGTCTACCGCGAGACCGAGTACGTCACCGGCGTGCACCAGGTCCACGGCGGTTCGGGCGATCCCTCGCCGTTCACCGCCTACGGCACCTTGCAGGGCCTGATGGCCACGCTGAACAAGCGCTTCGGCGACGAGGAAGTCGGCAAGTACAGCTACGCCGTGCAGGGCCTGGGCCATGTCGGCATGGAATTCGTGAAGCTGCTCAAGGAGCGCGGCGCGAAGATCTTCGTCACCGACATCAACAAGGGCCTGGTCGACAAGGCCGTGTCCGAGTACGGCGCCGAAGCCGTGGGCCTGGACGAGATCTACGACGTCAACGCCGACGTGTACTCGCCGTGCGCGCTGGGCGGCACCGTCAACGAGCAGACCTTGCCGCGTCTGAAGGCCAAGATCATCTGCGGCGCGGCCAACAACCAGCTGGCCAACAACGCCATCGGCGATGAAGTGGCCAAGCGCGGCATCCTGTACGCGCCGGACTATGCGGTGAACGCGGGCGGCGTGATGAACGTGGCGCTGGAACTCGACGGCTACAACCGCGAGCGCGCCATGCGCATGATGCGCACGATCTACCACAACCTCGGCCGTATCTTCGAGATCGCCGAGCGCGACAGCATCCCGACCTACACCGCCGCCGACCGTCTGGCCGAAGAGCGCATCAACGCGATCGGCAAGTTGAAGCTCCCCCTCGGCCGTTCCAATCCGAGCTTCCGCGGACGCATCCGCAGCGGACATTAAGCACACTTCGACGGGGCCATCGGCCCCGTCGTCGTATCCGGCGTAGGGTTTTCGCCGCCATCGCGCGTTGATGCAGTGCGCGCGGCCGGTCCGGCGATCGCCCGAAAGTGCGATTCCCTTCTTAATGCTGTGCACACGTATAGGACTTCCGACATGCGTAAACACACACTCGCCGCCGTAGTCGCCTGCGCCCTCGCCTTCGCCGCGCAGGCCGGCGAACCGGCCAAGCCCGCCGCCGCGCACCCCGCTCACGACGCGCTGGACTACGAACACCAAGAACAATGGCAGGCCGCGCACGACAAGTCGCAGTCGCCGATCGACATCGTCACCGCCAGCGCGCTGCCGGCCGCCGACAACGAGCCGCGCGCGCTGGAGTTCCAGCACACCCGCGGCGCGGTCGACAAGGTCGAGGACAACGGCCATGCGGTGCAGGTCGACGCGCACGCCACGCAAGCGGTCATCCGCGGCCGCCATTTCACCCTGGCCCAGTTCCATTTCCACGCCCAGAGCGAACACACCCTGGACGGCAAGCATTTCCCGCTGGAGGGCCACTTCGTGTTCAAGGCCCAGGACGGGCGCCTGGCGGTGGTCGGCGTGATGTATGAACAGGGCAAGGCCAACGCAGTGGCGCAAGAGGTGCTCAACGACCTCAAGCCGCGCAAGAACAAGGGCAAGCCGGTCCAGCAGGAAATCGACATCGAAGGCCTGCTGCCGCGCGCGCGCGGCTACTACCATTACCTGGGCTCGCTCACGACCCCGCCTTTGACGGAAAATGTCGAGTGGTACGTGCTGCCGGCGCCGGTGACGATGTCCAAGAAGCAGATCGATGGATTCTTGAGCCACTACCGCCGCAACAACCGCAACCTCCAACCGCTCAATGGGCGGCCGCTGATTCGTTACGAGGGCTGATATGCGCAGTTTTCCCCTGGGTGAAGAGATCGACGCGCTGCGCGATGCCGTGCGCCGTTTCGCCGACGCCGAGATCGCTCCGCGCGCGGAGCAGATCGACCACGACAACGCGTTTCCGCAAGACCTGTGGCTCAAATTGGGCGAGATGGGTCTGCTCGGCATGACCGTGCCGGGCGAATACGGCGGCAGCGACATGGGCTATCTGGCCCATCTGGTGGCGATGGAGGAAGTCTCGCGCGCCTCCGGTTCGGTCGGTCTTTCCTACGGCGCCCATTCCAACCTGTGCGTGTCCAACCTGTACGCCAACGCCAACGAAGAGCAGCGCCGCAAGTACCTGCCCAAGCTGTGCACCGGCGAATGGAAGGGCGCGCTTGCGATGAGCGAACCGGGCGCCGGTTCCGACGTGGTCGGCTCGATGAGCTGCCGCGCCGAGTTGCGCGACGGCGTGTGGGTGGCCAACGGCAACAAGATGTGGATCACCAACGGCCCGGAAGCCGATGTGCTGATCGTGTACATGCGCACCGCGGGCAAGGATGCGGGCAGCAAGTGCATGACTGCGTTCATCGTCGAGAAGGGGATGAAGGGCTTTTCGACCGCGCAGAAACTCGACAAATTGGGCATGCGGGGGTCCAACACCTGCGAGTTGGTGTTCGATAACTGCCAGATCCCGGCAGAGAATGTGCTCGGCCAGGTGCACCACGGCGTCAAGGTGCTGATGAGCGGCCTCAACACCGAGCGCCTGGTGTTGACCGGCGGGCCCTTGGGCCTGATGCAGTCGGCGCTGGACATCTCCCTGCCCTACGTGCGCGAGCGCAAGCAGTTCGACGTAGCCATCGGCACCTTCAGCCTGATGCAAGGCAAGATCGCCGACATGTACACCGCGCTGCAGTCCAGCCGCGCGTTCGCCTATCAGGTCGGCCGCGATTTCGACGCCGGCCACAAGAGCCGGATCGATTCGGCCTCATGCCTGCTGCACGCTTCCGATGCGGCGGTGCAAGTGGCGCTGGAAGCGATCCAGACCCTCGGCGGCAACGGCTACATCAACGAGTATCCGACCGGCCGGATCCTGCGCGACGCCAAGCTGTACGCGATCGGCGCGGGCACCAACGAGATCCGCCGCATGCTGATCGGGCGGGAGTTGTTCGACGGCAAGAGCTGATCGGCGCGTCGTCGCTTCAAAACCAAACGCCGCCACGGCAACGTGGCGGCGTTTTAGTTTTTACTGCCGCCCGCACCGCTCAGAACGAGAACGCCCAACTGGCGAACGCGCGCGGATACTGCCGACCGAACTCGTAGCGGTTGTCCATATCCAGGCTCAGCACCCCGCCCCGCGCGAAGCGCGCGTTGAGTCCGAGCCCGAACACACCGGCTTCGCGCGCGAACGGCTCGCTGAGGATCGGCGACCACACCTCCAGACCGGTGAAACGCGCGTCGATGAAGCGGCCCGACTGGGCCACGGTGCGTTGCCATTCGGCGCGCCCGCTCAAGCCGAGCAAGGTCGAGCCCAGGCGCCATTCGCGCTCCAGGCGCAGACCGGCCAGCAGTTGCGTCGCGCCGAGGCTGGAATCGTCAGCGCTCAGGCCGAATCCGGCGGCGCCGAGCTCCTCGAACCCGTTGCGATCCAGCCGCAGACTCTGCGCACCGACATACGGCGTCAGCAGGCCGTCGCGCAGTTCGAACCGATGGCCCGCCTGCACGCCGAGGGTGAGATAACGGTTGGCGTAACTGGACCCGGTGCCGAACTGCGCCGCGCCGAGCAACACCTCGCGCTGCAGATGACGATCCATGTTGCCGAACGCCGCGCGTCCCATCAGGTAACTGCCGGCGCGATCCCACGATGCGTAGAACTGGCCCTCGATCTGACGATTGCGCTCGCGGTCGCTGCGCTGCGAGTTGTAGGCATAGCCGTCGGTCTGACTCAGCGCCGCACCGACGTTGAGCGCGCCGAAACGCTGGTCGTGGCCGATGATCCAACCGCTGGCATCCAGATCGAAGCGGCCCGCGCCGACGCGCCGCGCGTCGATGCGATCCGACCAGGCGCCGCTGCGGCGATCCAGATATTGCGCATCCAGGCGCGACTCCAGCGCGCGCCGATTGCCTTCGATCGACATCATCGCGAAGGCCGCGTCGGCGCTGTGCAGTTCGCCCGACAGACTGGCCAGCGAGCGCTGGGCCGCCGCCGGCGTCGCCGACTGCTGCAGCGCGCCGGCCGCGGCGCTGAACGCGCCCTGCGCGCCGGCGCCGCCGCGGACCACCGCGCCCGCGTCCAATCCGCGCAACGCGCCGTCCACGCGCGCGGCCGAGGCGGTTTCCGAGGCCTGCATGCCCAGCGATTGCGCGGTGGCGGTGATGCTCAACGAGGAAATGTCGAGCCAGGCTTGGGTCGTGCTGTAACCGAGCGTTGCCATCAGAAACACGCCCGGCGCGGTCGACAGACTGCCGAACTGTCCGTTGAGGCTGCCAGCGTTGAGGAACACTTCGCGATTGGAGCGCACATAACCCGGCAGCTGACCGAGCACCCGCGCATCGCCGGCCAGACTGGCGGTACCGCCGACCTCGAGCCTGGAGCCGATCAGGAACTGCAGTTGCCCCGAGGCCCCCTGGACGTAATTGCCGTCGATGCGCAGACCGGCGCCATCCAGGCGCAACGCGCCCTGATTGTCGGCCTGGTTGCCGATGCGCGCGCCGTTGCCGCCGGCGAAGGTCGCGCCGCTGCGCACCAACACCGGCGACGCCAGGCTGCCGCCGTCGTTCAGGCGCAACGTGCCGCCGACGACATCGGTCGCACCGGTGTAGGTGTTCGCGCTCGATGCATCCAGGCGCAAGGTGCCGCCGCCCTCCTTGATCACCCCGCCGGCGCCGCTGATCGGATTGGCCCAGGTCGAGTTGCCCTCGAAACTCACCCGCGCATTGCCCCAATCCAGCCGGCGCGGGCCGCGCACCGCGGCACCGACGTCGAGCAGGCCTTGACCGAACACCGGATCCACCCCAGGCGCGCCCAGGTCCCTGGCGTTGCCGAGCAAGGTCTGCCGGACCATGTCGTTATCGAAATACGGGAACGCCTGCCACACCAACGCCGCCGCGCCGGAAATCTGCGGCGCGGCGAACGAAGTGCCGCGCACCACCCAGTAACTCGGGTTGCCGACCGCGTCGTTGACGCCGGTGGCCTGCACGTCGCCGGGCGCGACCAGGCAGTAGTTCATGGCGATGCCGCAGGCGTTGGAGTAACTCGCCAATTGGGTCGGGGTGTTGGTGTCCAGCGCGGCGGCGGCGATCCAGCCGCGCTCGAGCACGTTCGCGCCCGCGCCCTGGCTGGGCAACGAAGCGTTGTCGGACGGCTGCGGCTTGGATTCGTTGCCGGTCGCGAACACCACCAGACCGCCGTTGTCGATAAAGGGTTTGTAGGCGGCGATGAAACTCTGGGTGACGTTGTCGCCGGTCCAGTACAGACCGCCCCAGGAGTTGTTCATGATCCGCACGCCGGCGTTCATCAGATCGCGGCTGACGATGTCCAGGCCGCCGTTGTCGCGCACCTCGTTGCCCATGCCCGAACCGTCATCGGACGGGCGCGTGTCGGCGAGGATCCGCGCCGACACGATGCTGGCGCCCGGCGCGATGCCGCCGGGCCAGGCGCCGACCGGCGTGCCGGCGATGATCTGCGAGACATAGGTGCCGTGGCCGAGCACGTCGTCGACGCGATGATTGTTGGTGCGCGGATCGGTGTAGATCAAATGCGGCCCGACCCGGCCGTTGAGCGCGGGGTGATCGCGGCGCACGCCGCTGTCGACCACGCCGATGCGCACGCCCGCGCCGGTGAATCCCGCTGCTTGCGCCGAGCGCGCGTTGGTCATGTCCAGATGCGCGCCGATCGGCGGCGTCGGCGTGGACGGCGGCGGCGGCGGATTGTTGGTCGGCGGCGGCGTGGGTTTGACGTTGTCGCCGCCGCCTCCACCGCCGCAGGCACTGAGGATGGCCACACTGAGCGCACAGGCCGCCCACTGCGAACCGCGACGCACTGCCGAGTCGAAACGTTTCATGGCTTATCCCTCTGCGTCCGGCGTTGTTTCCGCTCCCCAGCGGATCGATCGCGCCCTGGCTTCCGTTTTAATCCAAAGTCTTGCGGACCCACAATCGATTCGTGGATTTATTACGCAGATTTGGACGATTACGGATTCAACGGCGTGCGCGGCGACACAAACGGTCTCGCGGCCGAGGATCCTGCCTGACACGCGAGCGGCCATCGCCACGCAGCAAAGGATTATGTAATCGATTACACGGGCTCCACCGAATTTCGGATATTCAGCCGCGCGCCGGCTACCTGTCCCACGGAACGCCCGATTCGTTCATTTTTCGTTAGCCAGCAACCATCCCCAGGCGGATGTTTGCGGCACCGCAGCATGGCGCCGCATAATCGATGGGTTCCGGCCCCAGCCGCGCTGGCCGTCGGCCCCTCCCTACACCGCCACAGTTTCGGAGTTCCGCAATGAACGATGTCGTCATCGTCGGTGCCAAGCGCACCGCCATCGGTTCCTTCCTCGGCCAGTTCACCGGCGTCCCGACCCCGACCCTGGGCAGCGCGGCGATCACCGGCGCGCTCGAGCAGGCCGGCGTGGCCGCCGACCAGATCGACGAAGTGATCATGGGCTGCGTGCTACCGGCCGGTCTGGGCCAGGCCCCGGCGCGCCAGGCCGCGCTCGGCGCCAACCTGCCGGCCGCGGCCGGCTGCACCACCATCAACAAGGTCTGCGGTTCGGGCATGAAGGCGATCATGCTGGGCCACGATCTGATCAAGGCCGGTTCGGCCAAGCTGGTCGTCGCCGGCGGCATGGAGTCGATGACCAACGCTCCGCACGTGCTCAACAACTCGCGCACCGGCATCCGCTACGGCAGCGCCGAGATGCTCGATCACATGGCATGGGATGGCCTGACCAACCCCTACGACGGCAAGGCCATGGGCGTGTTCGGCGACGCCACCTGCGCGCAATACGGCTTCGATCGCGCTGCAATCGACGCGTATTCCGAAGAAAGCGTCAAGCGCGCCCAGGCCGCGCAAAACGCCGGCCATTTCAAGGCCGAGATCGTTCCGGTGACGGTCAAGGGCCGCAAGGGCGACGTGGTCGTCGACGCCGACGAAGAGCCCGGCAAGATCGATGTGACCAAGATTCCCACCCTGCGTCCGGCCTTCGGCAAGGACGGCGTGCTGACCGCCGCGGCGTCCTCGAAGATCTCCGACGGCGCCGCCGCCACGGTGCTGATGTCGGCCGAGGAAGCCGCCGCGCGCGGGCTCAAGCCGCTGGCGCGCATCGTCGCCCACGCCGGCCACGCCCAGGCCCCGGAATGGTTCACCACCGCGCCGGTGAAAGCGATTTCAAACGTGCTCGAAAAGGCCGGCTGGACGGTGGCCGACGTCGACCTGTTCGAGGTCAACGAGGCCTTTTCGGTGGTCGCGATGGCGCCGATGAAGGATCTCGGCATCCCCCACGACAAGATCAACGTGCACGGCGGCGCGGTCGCTCTGGGCCACCCGATCGGCGCCAGCGGGGCCCGCCTGGTGGTCACCCTGATCAATGCCTTGCGCGTTCGCGGCGGCAAGCGCGGCGTCGCCTCGCTGTGCATCGGCGGTGGCGAGGCGACCGCTATTGCGATCGAATTAGTGTAAATAGTTAAAAACGCGTTGCACAAAAAAAACCGGCATGCCGCTTGACACACGTCACCGGCTTGTCATCATGTTATCGGCGCGCAACTGCGCGTTGCCTAACTAATCGACGAGGACACCGAATCATGAATTTCAACAAGGCGCTGATCGCCCTGGCTCTGGGCCTGGCCCTGGCCGCTTGCTCGAACCAGAAGCAGGCCGAAGAAGCTTCCGCTGACGCCGCCGCTGCTTCGACCGAAGCTCAGGCCGCTGCCGACACCGCCGCTGCCGCTGGCGACGCCGCCACCGCCGACGCCGCTGCTGCTTCGGCTGACGCCGCTGCTACCGCTGCCGACGCTGCTGCTACCTCGGCCGACGCCGCTGCCGCTGCCACGACCCCGGCCGCTGCCGACGCTGCTGCTGACGCCGCCAAGGGCGCTGCTGACGCCGCCGGCGCTGCTGCCGACGCCGCCAAGGACGCTGCCGCTCCGGCGGAAGCTGCCAAGGAAGAAGCGAAGAAGTAATATCGCGCAAGCGATACTGCTAGTTCCGACGCGAAAACCTCGCGTCGAACGGGAAAGCCGCCGGTTATCCGGCGGCTTTTTCCGTAAGGTCAGTGAACGATCGAAGCCGGCTTGCCGGACCGCTGCGAGCACTGGCGTTGCCTGACAGATCCACCACACGTTCTTTCTCAGACAACTCCTCAGGAGACAGCTCATGAAGACCCATCTCTACGTCCTGCTCGCCGCCGCCGTTCTGGCACTGTCGGCTTGCGCCCAGAAGACCGAAGAAGCCAAGGACGCCGCTGCCGAAGCTTCGGCCGCCGCCGAACAGGCCGGTGCCGACGCCGCCAAGGCCGCTGATTCGGCCGGCGCCGCCGTCGCCGAAGGCGCCGACGCCGCCGCCGCTGCCGCGACCGACGCAGCCGCTTCGGCCGGTGCCGCCGCCGACAGCGCCGCCACTGCTGTGGGCAACGCTGCCGATTCGGCCGCCGCCGGTGCCGCCGACGCTGCCGCCAAGGCCGCCAACGCGACCGCCGACGCTGCGCAGAACGTCGCCGACAAGGCCGACGCCGCTGCCGCCGAAGCCAAGAAGGAAGAAGCCAAGCACTAATCGGCTTGCGCTTGCGTTCACTGAAAAACCCGCGAAAGCGGGTTTTTCTTTAGGTACCGATCGCCCGCGAAAGCGGGTTTTTCTTTAAGTACCGATGGCCCGAGAAAGCGGATTTTTGTTTTGCAGAGGCCCGCCTGCGAACGCCGGTTTTTCTTTTGAGACACAGGCGCCCGCGAATGCGGGCTTTTATTTTGGATATCCCCGCCCACGCCAGGCTTTCCTTCTGCACAGATCCCAGCGCGAAGCAGGTTTCCTGCGCAACGCGACCTTTGCCGGTCACGATCTGCGCATATCGCACGTGACTCAGCGAACCGCTCCCTCTCCCGCTTGCGGGAGAGGGTTGGGGTGAGGGGCCGACAGCAACTGGCGCTGCCCTCACCCTGCCTCTCTCCCGCAAGCGAAAGAGGGAATCAAGCCGCTTCCCTTTACGCTTTTTGTGCGCATACGCCAGCGTCCGTACGCCTTGCGCCGGCAAAAGTGATTGGCCGCCAGCAACGCTTTATGCTTTGATGCCGCGTCCAAGCATCCGGCCGATCCGCAATGCCCGCGATCACTTCCCAGCTCGACCCGCGTTCGCAAGATTTCCGCGACAACGTCGCCTACCACCAGGCCCTGGTCGAAGAACTCGATGCGCGCCTGGCGCGCGCGGCGCATGGCGGCGGCGACAAGGCCCGGGCCAAGCACACCGAACGCGGCAAGCTGCTCGCGCGCGATCGCATCGCCGCCCTGCTCGATCCGGGCTCGCCGTTCCTGGAAATCGCCCCGCTCGCCGCCGAAGGCATGTACGACGACGCCGCGCCGGGCGCGGGCATGGTCGCCGGCATCGGCCGGGTGCAGGGCCAGGAAGTGGTGATCGTCGCCAACGACGCCACCGTCAAGGGCGGCACCTACTTCCCGATGACGGTCAAAAAGCATTTGCGCGCGCAGGAGATCGCGCGCGAGAACCACCTGCCCTGCATCTACCTGGTCGACTCCGGCGGCGCGTTCCTGCCGCTGCAGGACGAGGTCTTCCCGGACCGCGAACACTTCGGCCGGATCTTCTACAACCAGGCCCGGCTGAGCGCGGAGAACATCCCGCAGATCGCCGTGGTGATGGGCAGTTGCACCGCCGGCGGCGCCTACGTGCCGGCGATGTGCGACGAATCGATCATCGTCAAGGAACAAGGCACGATCTTCCTCGGCGGCCCGCCGCTGGTGAAGGCCGCGACCGGCGAAGTCGTCGACGCGGAAGCCCTCGGCGGCGCCGAAGTGCACACCACCGTGTCCGGCGTGGCCGATCATTTCGCCGAAGACGACCGCCACGCGCTGCAGATCGCGCGCGAGATAGTGAGCAACCTCAACCGCCGCAAGGTCCTGCCGGTCGCCGTGCAGCCCTCGCGCGAGCCGCTGTACGCGGCCAACGAGCTGTACGGCATCGTGCCCAAGGACACCCGCCGCCCGTTCGATATCCGCGAAGTCATCGCGCGCATCGTCGACGGCAGCGACCTGCAGGAATTCAAGGCGCGCTACGCCAAGACTTTGATCACCGGCTTCGCCCACGTCCACGGTTATCCAGTCGGCATCGTCGCCAACAACGGCATCCTGTTCGCCGAGAGCGCGCTCAAGGGCGCGCACTTCATCGAACTGTGCAACCAGCGCGGCATTCCGCTGGTGTTCCTGCAGAACATCACCGGCTTCATGGTCGGCAAGAAATACGAGAACGCCGGTATCGCCAAGGACGGAGCCAAGATGGTCACCGCGGTGGCCTGCTCGCACGTGCCCAAGTTCACCGTGGTGATCGGCGGCAGCTTCGGCGCCGGCAACTACGCCATGTGCGGCCGTGCTTACGGCGCGCGCTTCCTGTGGATGTGGCCGAACGCGCGGATCAGCGTGATGGGCGGCGAACAAGCCGCCTCGGTGCTGGCCACCGTGCGCCGCGACGGCATCGAAGCCGCCGGCAAGGTGTGGACGCCGGAGGAAGAAGAAGCCTTCAAGTCGCCGATCCGCGATCAGTACGAAAGCCAGGGCAACCCCTACTACGCCAGCGCGCGGTTGTGGGACGACGGCATCATCGACCCGGCCGACACCCGCCGCGTGCTCGGCCTGGCGCTGTCGGCCAGCCTCAATGCGCCGATCGAGGATCGCACCCGCTTCGGCGTGTTCCGCATGTAAGCTTGGTTCAACCGCAACGGACTGTAGTTCTCGGCATGATCGTCGGCATCGACCTCGGCACCACCCATTCGCTGATCGGCGTCTACGGCGCCGACGGTCCGCGCTTGATCCGCAACGCACTGGGCGAGTTGCTGACGCCCTCGGTGGTCAGCGTCGACGACGAGGATCGGATCATCGTCGGCCGCGCCGCGCGCGAGCGGCTGGTCTCGCATCCGCAGCGCAGCGTCGCCGCGTTCAAGCGCTGGATGGGCAGCGACCGCGTCACCGCGCTCGGCTCACACCGCTTCCGCCCGGAAGAATTGTCGGCGCTGATCCTCAAGTCGCTGATCGCCGACGCGCAGGCCGACCTCGGGAGCGCGATCACCGAGGCCGTCATCAGCGTCCCGGCCTATTTCTCCGACGGCCAGCGCAAAGCCACGCGCATCGCGGGCGAACTGGCCGGGATCAAGGTCGAGCGCCTGATCAACGAACCCACCGCCGCGGCGCTGGCCTACGGCCTGCAGCAGCGCGACGGCGGCGGCCGCTACCTGGTGTTCGACCTGGGCGGCGGCACCTTCGACGTTTCGATCCTGGAACTGTTCGAAGGCGTGATGGAAGTGCACGCCAGCGCCGGCGACAACTTCCTCGGCGGCGAGGATTTCTCCGCCGCGCTGCTCGATGCGTTCCTGCGCGAGCACTCGCTGGCGGCGAGCGATTTGTCGCTGAGCGAACTGGCGACCCTGGAACGACGCATCGGGGCGTTCAAGCACGACCTCGCGCGCGGCGGCGATGTCGCCTTGGAACTGCCGCTGGCCGGACAACAACGCGCCTGGCGCATGGACGAAGCCGGCTTCGCGCGCATCTGCGAACCGTTGGTGCAGCGCCTGCGCGCGCCGCTGGAACGCGCCATGCGCGACGCCAAGCTCAGCCCCGGCCAACTCGACGAAATCGTCCTGGTCGGCGGCGCCTCGCGCATGCCGCTGTGCGCGCGACTGGTCTCGCGCATGTTCGGGCGTCTGGCGCTGCGCCACGTCAATCCCGACGAGGCCATCGGCCTGGGTGCCTGCGTCGCCGCCGGGATGAAGGCGCGCGATCAGTCGCTGGAGGAAATCATCCTCACCGACGTCTGCCCGCACACGCTGGGCGTCAACACCAGCCGCGAATCGCAGAGCGGCTACACCAGCGGCGTGTTCTCGCCGATCATCCACCGCAACAGCACCGTGCCGGTGAGCCGGGTCGAGCGCTATTACCCGACCCAGGACCAGCAGCGCGCGGTCGAGATCGAGATCTACCAGGGCGAGAGCCCGCGGGTGGAGAACAACGTGCGCCTGGGCACGGTCTCGATCGATCTGCCGGCCAAGCGCCGCGATGAAAACCCGATCGACGTGCGTTTCACCTACGACATCAACGGCCTGCTGCAGGTCGAAGTGTTGGCGCTGGCGACCGGCCTCAAGCGCGAAGTGGTGCTGGAAAAGAGCCCCGGCGCGATGAGCCCGGAGCAGATCCGCGAACGCTTGGCGGCATTGTCGGCGATCAAGGTGCACCCGCGCGAGCAACAGGAGAACATCGTCCTGGTCGCGCGTGCCGAGCGCCTGTACGAGGAACTGCTGTGGGCGCGCGAGGATCTGCAAGGCGCGCTGGTGCGCTTCCGCGGCGTGCTCGATCTGCAGGACCGCGACCTGATCGCCGAGCACCGCGGCGAGTTCGCGCGCCTCCTGGATGCGATCGAAGCCCAGGCCTACTCATGAGCCCGTTCGCGCGGCTGGGCCTGTCCGAGGACGCGGACGAGGCGCAGATCAAGCGCGCCTACGCGCGCGAACTCAAGCGCACGCGTCCGGACGAGGATCCGGTGGGATTCCAGGCGCTCAACGAGGCGTATCGACATTGCCTGTCGTTTGCGGCGTTTCATCGGCAACAGGCGGACCAGGCGCAGGCCGAGGCCGAGGCCGAGGCCGAGGCCGATGCTATCGGCCGGACGGATGCGCTCACGCCGGCCGATGCTGATGCAGACTCGAGCAACCCGGCCGTCGATGTCGCCAATGCCCTACCCGGCCCCGTCGAACCATCCGCGGATCACGAATCGGCCCCGCCCGACTGTATTCGCGACGAATCGCTTCAGCGCCAATCCGACGATGCTCAAGCGGAAAACGCCGAACAGGACGTCGACGACTATTCCGTCCGCTTCGACCTGCGCGCTTTCCTGGACGAACTGGCGCAGCGCGCCGAAAATCAACCGCCCGCCGAACTCGGCCGCTGGTTGCGCGGTCTGGAACCGCTGTACTCGCTGGACCTGACCCAGGCCTTGCGCGGCCCGGTCGCGCAGATGCTCAACCGGATCGATCCGCCGCTATCGCCGCAGGCGTTGGCAGTGGTGTTGGATGTTTTTTCCTTGGATGTGGTGAGCCCACATGACGGCTGGGCGCAAGAGCACGTGCACGAAGCGCACGTTCGCGCCGAATCGGCGCGTCAGTTCGAACAGACCGTGCAAGTACTGCAATCGCCGCGGACCAAGCCGGTGGACCGGATGCTGCTGCGCGAGTTGATGGAACCTTTGCATGTACTGCGTCGATGCTTCATCGCGCTCACCGTGCTGCTACCGTCGCGACTGATCTCCATTCTCGACGCGCTCGAGCGCATCGACCAGCGTAGCGCCGCCTCGCGCCTGGACGAGCGAGCTGTCGCGTTCTGGCGCGATGCGACCTCGCCACGGCGCTTGAGCCTGATGCGCATCTCGATCGCGGCGACGCGGACGTTGCTCTACTACTTCCTGATAACCGGCGTACTGAGCGCGTTGGCGCGCGAAACCATCACCGAGCCACTGGTAAATCTGGCCACCGTGTTCGGGCTGTGGCTGGGATGGGCAGCGGCGCAGGCCGGCAGTCTGCGCTGGATGCCCAAGCTCTCGCCAGACACCTATCGCCGCGTGGCGCTCGGACTGATCGCGCTGGTCGGTATCGTATGGCTGGCCCAGACGCATCCTGTCTGGGCCGGTGTTGCGGCGTTCGTAATCGGAATGATCCTGACAACCCAACGAGATGGGCGGCCCGAAGGCGCGGCGCAATACTGCTTTCTCGCCGGAGCGCCCTCGCTGGCTACGCTGGCTTACTCCTGGCTAGGCTCGTGGACGCAATCGGCCTCGATGGCGATCGTCGTGATCGGCTTGATCTTCTTGCACGATCTGCTTTATGCGCGGATCAAGGGGCTCTCGCTGGCGCATGCGCGCAAGCGGGCCGGCTGGCTCTGGTATGTCACGGGAGCGCTGGCGGCGGCGGGGCTTTATGGGCTCCTCAGAATCACCGAGTAACGCCTCACCCCATTCATCGTCCTGAAAAACTTCTGAATTATTTTTGCCATCAAGGAAGCGGCGCGCTCGGATGAATGCGCGCCGGACCGTGGCATTTCCCAATCGCGCCGCTGCCTGCGAAAACTGAACTGGAGTCGCTTTTTTCCGTAACTCGGATTGGTGAGATGCATCACAGTGGGCGCTTCGTATCAGCGTGTTAGGCTCCAAAGTTCACGCGTGTCATCACCTGATCCCCCGACCTGAGGAACACCGCGTCATGGCTATCTTCAACCAGCCCGCCCCGCCCAAGCGCGACAATCCGCTGCCGCCGCAGCAGCCGGAGACTGCGCTCAAGCGCGAACCCGATACCGCCAACGAATTCTCCTTCGGCCAGGCTTCCGCGCCGCCGGCGCCGATCGCCGCCGCGCCCACACCCACGCCCGCTCCGGCCCCCGCGCCGCGCCAGGCCGAGCAACCCGCGCTCAAGGAATCGCTGATCGCCTCGGATCTGTCGATCGAGGGCAAGATCCACGGCGCCGGCCATATCCGCATCGCCGGCCGCTTCAAGGGCGACGTGCAGGTCGACGGCGATCTGACCGTGGAACTGGGCGCCAAGCTCAACGGCGGCGTGCGCGCGCGCAAGGTCGTCATCGCCGGCGAGCTGGAAGGCAATATCGAGGCGGCACAGCGAGTGGAGCTGCTGGAAAGCGGCGTGGTGGTCGGCGACGTCAAGGCCGGCGTGGTCACCGTCGCGGCCGGCGGACGCGTGCGCGGCCAGGTCGAGTTCGGCTGGGAAGACAGCGGCAAGTCGGTCGCGCGCAACGATGCGGGCAAGTCCGACCGTGGCGCCGACAAGAACGGCGGCGACAAGTCCGACAAGGGCGATAAGAACGGCGCCAAGACGGAGACCGGCGCCGACTCATGAGCGCGGTTCGCCAGGGCATGCCCGGGGCGACGCGCGTGTGTCCACACTGCAAGGCGACGATTCTCGAAACCGCGAGCGTCTGCCCTGCGTGCCGCCATCACCTGCGTTTCGATTCCGATGCAAACGCGCAAACGGCGAAACGATTTTCGCCGCTGCACGTAGAAGGCACGATTCGCCATCCTCCCAGCGACGGCGCCTGGGAATACTCGATGGTTCTATCGATCAAGAACGACCGCGGCGAGGAGATCACCCGCCAGGTGGTCGGTGTGGGCGCGCTGTTCCCTGGCGAGGAGCGCACCTTCACCCTCTCGGTCGAAGCGTTCGAAGCGGTCGGATACAAGGCCGCGAACAAGGGCCGGTTGCGCCGCTGAGCGGCGGCGCGCCGGTGTCATAGGAAAGGATCCCCCCGATGTCGGAACCCGCTTCGCTGTACGCACGATTCACCCTGAGCCACGAACAATACGAAGCCTTCATGAACTCGGCGCCGGCGCGGCCGGCCTCGTTCGACGATTGGCAGAGCTGGTTCGATCGCCAATCCATGGCCGGCGATGCCCGGGTCGTACCGCAGATGCTCACCGAGCTGAACGCGGCCACCGTGGCCGATGTCATCAAGGCCTGGCGCGAAGATCCCTGGACCGGCACGCCGCCGGTGGAATACGACGAACTTCGCCGCACCCTGCGCATCGCGATGCTGCAAGCCTCGGAGAACTACCACGAGATGTTGCATCTGCTCACGCCCCTGCGCGGCGCGGCAGCGTTCTCCGATCCCGGCGCCGACGATTTCATCGTGATTCTGGATTTTCTGTGGGGCGATAACGAAGTCGCCGCCTACCTGACCCTGGGCGACGGCGGCAGCCGCTTCGCCGACGAGTGTCCGCAGGTCCATCGCGATGAGGCCCTGAGCCATCTGCGCGACGCGCTGAGCTACATGCAGGAACGCGAGCGCTGATTGCCGACACGGGTCTGGCGTGGGGCGCGGGCGCATGGCAGGCTCGTTCGTAACTCGGAACCCCGGCGGGCCTCGATGATCCAGCCGCTGTATTTGTTGCCGCTGTTCGCATGGGCGATCATGCTGATCGTCGGCTTGCGCCGGTACTGTTTCCAGGCCGGCGTCGGATGGCGATGGACGCTGGC
The DNA here is from genome assembly GCF_052078715.1 of Lysobacter sp. CA199. Lineage (NCBI taxonomy): Bacteria > Pseudomonadati > Pseudomonadota > Gammaproteobacteria > Lysobacterales > Lysobacteraceae > Lysobacter > Lysobacter sp. CA199. The sequence continues at coordinate 25,478 of NZ_JBQJIL010000020.1, forward strand.
GTTGGCGCTGACCGTGGCGATCGTCGGCCTGTGTTGCCGGCTCAGCGTGCAGATGCCCGACGCGCACGATGCGGCATTCGCTTCGGTCGAACAGATCCGGCGCGATGTCGAAAACTGGCGCTGGCGTTACCTGCTCGATCAGGGCTGGCCGGGTCTGGCGGCCGGTTACTTCTTGTTTTGTTCGCTCATCGCGTGGTGTTGGCGACGGCGCGGGACGCGGGACTGACCGCCGCGCTCAGTCCGACGGCCCGCAGTTGTCGCAGCCGGCGCAGTTGGGCCCGGCCGCGCGCGGCGCCGGCGCGATACGCTTGCCCAGATTGCGCAGCCATTGCGGCCGGCCTTCGCGTACCAGCGGTAGCGCGCAGGCGATGCGCAGCCGGCGCACGCCGCCGGGGAACTGCTTGCGCGCGACCACCACGATGCTGACCAGCACCGCGATCGCGATCACCACGTATTGCGCGAGCAGTCCGGCGTCCATCGCTCAACCCGCCCCCAGCGCCACGGCGACCTGATAGGTCAACAGCGACGCCAGATACGCCAGTCCGAACAGGTAACCGGCGCTGATCGCCACCTGCTTCCACGAGCCGGTTTCGCGCTTGATCGTGGCCAGAGTGGACAGGCATTGCGGCGCGTAGATGAACCACACCAGCAGCGACAGCGCGGTCGCCATCGACCAGCCGTCGGTGATGATCGGGTTCAGCGCCTGCGCCGCGGCATCGTCGTCAGCGGCCGCCACGGCGTAGACGGTGGCCAACGAAGACACCGCGACTTCGCGCGCGGCCATGCCGGGAATCAGGGCGATGCAGATCTGCCAATTGAAGCCGATCGGCGCGAAGATCGCGGTCATCGCATGGCCGATGCGGCCGGCGAAGCTGTAGTCGATCGCTGGCAGCGGTGCGTTTTCCGGCGGGCCTGGGAAGTTCAGCAAGACCCACAGCAGGATCGTCAGCGCCAGGATGATGCCGCCGACCCGGCGCAGGAAGATCCAGGCGCGCTCCCACAGTCCGATCAGCAGATCGCGCGGATGCGGAATGCGGTACGACGGCAGTTCCAGCAACAACGCGTGCTCGCTCTTGTCGCGGCGCCACTTCTTCATCACCCACGACACCATCAGCGCGCTGAGGATGCCGGCCATGTACAGGCCGAACAGCACCAGGCCCTGCAGGTTCAGCACGCCCCAGATTTTCTGCTGCGGAATGAAGGCGCCGATCAGCAGCGCATACACCGGCAGGCGCGCCGAGCAGGTCATCAGCGGCGCGACGATGATCGTGGCCAAGCGATCGCGCGGGTCCTGGATCGAACGGGTGGCCATGATCCCGGGAATCGCGCAGGCGAAGCTCGACAGCAGCGGAATGAACGAACGCCCGGACAGACCGGCGCCGGCCATCATCCGGTCGAGCAGGAACGCCGCGCGCGGCAGATAGCCCGATTCTTCCAAGGCCAGGATGAAGGCGAACAGGATCAGGATCTGCGGCAGGAACACGATCACCCCGCCCAGGCCGGCGATGATGCCGTCCACCAGCAGGCCGCGCAGCGGACCCTCGGACAGTCCGCGCAAGGTCGCCTCCGACAGCAGACCGCGCAGCGGTCCCTCCGGCGACAGCAGGGTGTTGGCCGATTCACCGAGCCAGGCCGTACCGGCCTCGATCGCATCCATCAACGGTGTCGCCCAGGCGTACACCGCCTGGAAGATCAGGAACATCACCACCGCCAGCGACACCAGGCCCAGCACCGGATGCAGCAGCCAGCGGTCGAGCGCATCGTCGATCTTGGCGGTGCGGGTGGGCATCTTCACCGTCAGCTCGAGCAGGCGCCGGGTTTCGGCGTGCAGATCGGCGCCTTCGGGCAGGTGAGCTCGCGGCTCGTGCGGTTCGCGCGGCGACGAAGCGACCCGCTCCAGCGTCGCCACCAGCTCGCGCGCGCCGTGGCGCTTGACCGCGACGGTCGGCACCACCGGCACGCCCAGTTCGCGTTCCAGCGTAGCCAGATCGATGTCGATGCCGCGGCGCTTGGCCGCGTCCATCATGTTGATCGCCACGATCATCGGCCGGCCGAGTTCGCGCAGTTCCAGCGCGAAGCGCAGATGCAGGCGCAGATTGGTCGCATCGACTACGCACAACAGCACGTCGGGCGCGCGTTCGCCGGGGTAGAACCCGCGCAGCACATCGCGGGTCACCGCCTCGTCCAGGCTGGCGGCGCTGAGGCTGTAGGCGCCGGGCAGATCGAGCACGGCGAAATCGCGACCCGAGGGCGCGTGCAACCGGCCTTCCTTGCGCTCGACGGTGACGCCGGCGTAATTGGCGACCTTCTGCCGGCTGCCAGTCAGCAGATTGAACAACGCAGTCTTGCCGCAGTTCGGATTGCCGACCAGGGCCACGCGCATCGGCGCGGCGGATTGATCTTTCGATGCGGCGATGGCGGGTGCGACGGCGCTCATGCCTGCGGCTCCAGCGGTTTGACCCGCACGCGCGCGGCTTCGCTGCGGCGCAGGGCGAAACGGGTGTAGCCGATCTGCACCAACAGCGGTTCGGCGGAAATCGGGCCGCTCGCCATCACTTCGACCCGCTCGCCGCCGACGAAACCCAATTCGCGCAGACGCTTGGCGATGGTGTCGTTGGGCGTGTGGTCATCGACGGATTCGACCGTGGCCGCGGTGCGACGCGGCAATTCGGACAGCTTCAAGAGGTGGCTTCCACGACGGGTGGCGTCCCAAATGGGAATTGTTCTCATTCTAGCACCGACCGCGGTACAGGGGCGGATGCGGCAGGCTGAACGGTATCATCCGCCAACTCCAACAAACTCCCGCCCATGCCGATGAGCCACCCGCTGCTGAGCCTGCGCGAAGGTCCTGTCGCCCGCCTGCGCCTGAACCGCCCCGAGCTGCACAACGCATTCGACGCCGTGCTGATCGCCGCACTGACCGGCGCGCTGGACGCGGTCGCCGCCGACGACGGCGTGCGGGTAGTGGTGATCGAAGGCGAAGGCGCCTCGTTCTCGGCCGGCGCCGATCTCAACTGGATGCGCGGCATGGCCGCGGCCGGCGAGGCGGAGAACCGCGAGGACGCCCTCGCCTTGGCCCGGCTGATGCGCACCCTCAACGAACTGCCCAAACCGACCCTGGCGCGGGTCCAGGGCGCGGCCTTCGGCGGCGGGGTCGGCCTGGTGGCCTGCTGCGACATCGCCATCGCCGCGCCGGAAGCCAAGTTCGGCCTGACCGAAAGCAAGCTCGGACTACTGCCGGCGGTGATCTCGCCTTACGTGATCGAGGCGATCGGCGCGCGCCAGTCGCGGCGCTGGTTCGCCAGCGCGGAAATCTTCGATGCCGCCACCGCGCATCGCATCGGCCTGCTGCATGACGTGGTGCCGGCCGAGCAACTCGATGCGGCGATCCAGCAACAGATCGGCCTGCTGCTCAAGGCCGGCCCGCACGCCGCCGCCCAGGCCAAGACGCTGGTGCGCCGGGTCGCCGGCGAACGCGACGGCGCCAGGCTCGATGCCGACAACGCCACGCTGATCGCCGCGCTGCGGGTGTCGGCCGAAGGCCAGGAAGGCCTGTCGGCGTTCCTGGACAAGCGCAAACCAAGTTGGACCGCGTAAACCCAAGCCCATCGCTACGGCAAAAGCCGGAACCGGTCGGCATGGGCTTTCCCGCGGTCCGCACCGACACTCCCCCATCCGCCCCGCCGCGCCCCGCCACCGGAGCCCGTCATGTTCGATCACCTCGGCTTCGCCGTTTCCGATCTGCAACGCAGTCACGACTTCTATCAGCGCGCGCTGGCGCCGCTGGGCTATGGCCTGGTGATGTCGCTGGATAAGGAACGCACCGGCGGCTATGAGGGCCACGCCTTCGGTCCGCCGCACGAACCCGCGTTCTGGATCGGCACCGGCGCGCGCGTCTGCGGCGGTGCGCACATCGCGCTGCGCGCACGTTCGCGCGAACAGGTCGACGCTTTCCACGCCGCGGCGCTGGCCGCCGGCGGCCGCGACAACGGCGCGCCGGGCCTGCGCCCGCACTACTCGCCCGATTACTACGGCGCGTTCGTGTTCGATCCGGACGGCAACAACATCGAAGCGGTGTGCCGCGTGTCGGTCGATTGAATCTCCGCATCGCCATCGCGCCGTTCAGTCGCGGGCGTGTCGCCTCCCGCGCGGCGCGCAACCGCCGCGGACACTCGGCACTGCGCCGTATGGACAGCCTCATCGCACCAGCAAGTCACGCAAACGCGGCCACTGTCGCGCTATCGTGCGCGATTGGCCGGGCGATCAGGCGACACACTGCCCGCGCTTCGGCGAGAATCCACCGATCGCGTCCGCCGCCCGGCGTCGCGACCGGTTCCGAGCGTTTCCCTTTCCATGCGCCGCCGCGCCCCGACCTGCGATGCAATCCATGTTCGATAAGATCCTGATCGCCAACCGTGGCGAAATCGCCTGTCGCGTCATCCGCACCTGCCGCAAGCTGGGCATCCGCACCGTCGCGGTCTATTCCGAGGCCGACGCCGACGCCCAGCACGTACGTCAGGCCGACGAAGCCTATCCGATCGGCGGCCCGCGCCCGGCCGACAGCTATCTGCGCGGCGACGCGATCATCGAGGTGGCGCGCAACTGCGGCGCCCAGGCGATTCATCCGGGCTACGGCTTTCTCAGCGAGAACGCCGATTTCGCCGACGCGGTCGAGGCTGCCGGTATCGCCTTCATCGGCCCCAAGGCCGCCTCGATGCGCAAGATGGGCAGCAAGGCCGGCGCCAAGGAACTGATGCAGGCCGCCGGCGTGCCGGTGGTGCCGGGCTACACCGGCGAAGACCAGGATCCCGCGCATCTGCACCGCCAGGCCGACGCCATCGGCTATCCGCTGATGATCAAGGCCGCCCACGGCGGCGGCGGCAAGGGCATGCGCATCGTGCGCGACAGCGACGAGTTCCTGGCCAATCTGGAAAGCTGCCAGCGCGAAGCGCGCAACGCCTTCGGCCGCGACCGGGTGCTGCTGGAGCGTTACGTCGAACGTCCGCGCCACATCGAGATTCAGATCTTCGGCGACGCCGCAGGACAAGTGATCCACCTCAACGAGCGCGAATGCTCGGCCCAGCGCCGTTACCAGAAGGTGCTGGAAGAATCGCCGTCGGTGTTCCTGACGCCGGAATTGCGCGCGCAGATGGGCGCCGCCGCGGTGCTGGCCGGACGCGCGATCGACTACGTCAACGCCGGCACGGTCGAGTTCATCGTCGGACAAGATGCTGATGGAAAGCCGGGTGGCTTCTATTTCATGGAGATCAACACGCGGCTGCAGGTCGAGCATCCGGTGACCGAACTGGTGACCGGCCAGGACCTGGTCGAGTGGCAGTTGCGCGTCGCCGCCGGCGAGCCTTTGCCGCTGGCGCAGGAGGCGATCGTGCAGCGCGGCCACGCCATCGAAGTGCGCTTGTACGCGGAAGATCCCGAAGCCGGCTTCCTGCCGGGTTCGGGCAAGCTCGAACGTCTGCGCCTGCCGCCCGCCGATGCCCATGTGCGGCTGGATTCGGGCGTGATCGAAGGCGACACGGTGACGATCTTCTACGATCCGATGATCGCCAAGATGATCGTGTTCGACAGCGATCGTCCGCGCGCGCTGGCGCGGCTGCGCGGCGCCTTGGCGGCGTGCGAGATCGTCGGGCCTAAATCCAACATCGAATTCCTCGAACGGCTCGCGCGGCATCCGACGGTGGTCGGCGGCACCATCGATACCGGTTATCTGGACCGGCATCTGGACGAGTTCATGCCGGCGGCCAATCCCGACGAGGCCGGCGACCGCGATCTGCTGATCGGCGCGACCGTGGCCGAACTGCTGACCCAGGAACAGCGCACCCGCGAAGACGCCGGCGCCTCCAACGACCCGACTTCGCCATGGGCGATCGCCGACGGCTGGCGTCTGGGCCATGGCGGCCGCCGCAGCCTGGCCTTCCTGCGCCGCGACGAGCGCCTGGAACTGCAGGCGCACGGCAGCGGCGGCGAATACCGCATCGAGATTCCGGCCCTGGATGCGGCCGCGTATACCGTGCAGGGCGCGCGTTTGGCCGATGGCGAACTGAGCCTGCGCATCGACGGCCGCGCGCGCCGCTTGAGCGCGCTCGGCGACGGCCAACGCGTGGTGATGCACGACGGCGAACGCCGCCTGCGCCTGGACGCGGTGCCGATGTACCGCCACGAAAGCAGCGCCGCCGCCGGTTCGGGCAACAGCGTCAACGCGCCGATGCCCGGCCGCGTGGTCGTGGTCAAGGCCGCGCCGGGCGACACGGTCGAGGCCGGTCAAGAGGTGATGGTGATCGAGGCGATGAAGATGGAGCTGAGCTTGAAGGCGCCGCGCGCCGGCAAGATCGCCGAGATCCGCGCCGCCGCCGGCGATTTCGTCGAGGCCGACGCGGTGCTGGCGACGCTGGAGATCGTCTGACCGCCCGAACTGCTGGGGGCGTCGTCGCGCCGCGGCTTCGTTTACCGGACCACACCCGCGCATCGCCGGCCTGTTGACTCGGCCGGCGATCCGGGCGAAACATTACCCCGCAAACGATGCACGCCCGGCTGGGAGCGCCGGATTCCATGACCGCGAAAACATCCGCGGCCCCGGTCCATGCGTTCCAAGGAAGGAGGCTCCATGCCGTTACGTTTCCGTTCGCGCTCACACCCGGCCCGGCCGCCTTGCGGCGCTTCGTCGAATACCCACCAAGCTCACGGGCGCGCCCGATACCGTGCAGGCGACTGCGATATCGGTCTTCGCGGCCGGTCGACGCACGCAGCTTGCGCGTCGATCCGACAGGGCGCACCACGCACGATCGCGGTCGTCGTCGCCGCGCTGTTGGGCTTGAGCGGCTGCGTGATCGTCGAGAATCCGCCGTCGGCCGCCCTGCCCTGCGATCGCGCCCTGGTCGGCGACTGGCAGAGCGACGACGCCGATCTGGGCGCACAAGACGAACGCCGCCTGCGCATCGATGCGAACTGCCGCGCCTATCTGCCGGCCAACTACACACCGCGCGAAGTCGATCTGGGCGTGTTCAAGGCCGGCGGCGAGCGTTATATCGGACTCAAGATCGCCGATGTGAGCGCGCTGATCGCGGGCAGAAAAGGCACGGAAGAAGCGGGCGAAAGCGCCGAACTCAAGAAGTATCCACACATGGTGAGCCTGGTGCGCTATCGGGTCGATGACCGGTCGCTGAGCATCGACGTCGGCGACCACAATGAGCTCAGTCGCGTGACTCACGCGCGCGACATCCGCGAGAACGCCGTCGGTGAAACGCCCGATTTCCTGACCGGCAAGTCCGCGCAAATCCGCAAGCAACTGCGCGAACATCCCGAGCTGTTCGAACGTCCGGGTCGCGGTGTCGTTTATCGATTCCAACGGGTATCCCCGGGGGCACGCTGAGCGACCGCCAGACGCCTGCCGGGCCGAGCGCGCGGCCTGACGAGCGCTCGGCCGCAATAGGCGCCACAATCGTTTACACAGCAAGCGTTTCCAACCCCGGCAGGGAGCGCCGGGTCGCGGGGACCGCCGGAACGCCGGCCGGTCCCGGTCCTGACCGTTCTATGGAGGGAATACCATGCGTATGCGTTTGATCGGGGTATTGGCGCTGGGCTTGCTCGGCGGATGTCAGATGACGGTGTTCCGCGCGCCGCCGGCCGCTGAGGCGGCGAGTTGCGATCCGCGTCTGATCGGCACCTGGAACCAAAGCGAGTGGGGCTTGTACGGAGCCGAGTACCAGGGCCCCGACGACCACGAAGACACCGTGAGGGTCGACGCGCGTTGCCGGGTCACCGACGGCGAGAAGCAAACACCGGAAGAACTCGACGGCATCACCTTGTCGTTCGTCTCCATGGACGGCTCCGACTACGTCGTGGCCGAGCAGGATTTCACCGGCTTCAAGGCGGATGACGACGACGAACACTCGGATGATGCCGCGGCCGATAAAGCGCATTCGGACCCGGCCGACCGCGCACTGCGTAAGGCCCTCCCCAAACGCGGCTACACGATCTACCGCTACAAAGTTGCCGGCGACCGGGTCGAGTTCTATTCGATGATGCACCAGCGCATTTCGGTCCTGATCGCGCGCAAAAGCATCGCCGGCTTGACTGCGCGCTCGTGGGCTCACAGCGAGTACAGCGATTTCGAAGCGGCGCAACCGCTGATTCGCAAGCAACTGGCCGAGAACATCGACGCGCCCGATTACGAGCTACGCGTCGACGACGACGAAGATGCCCCCACCGACCTGTTCAATCTGATCGAGGCCTCGCCGCAACAGGTCCGCCAATGGCTGCGCAGCCAGCCCAAACTGTTCTATTCCAGCCCGATGCTGATTCTGGTGCGCGCCAATACATCGAATAAACCGGCAAAACCGCGCACGGCCACCCCGGCCAAGCGCAAAACCGCCGGCCGCTGATCCGCCACGCACCGCGCGCGGCCGGATACCCGTACCCTTTGCCGTTATCGATGTTATGCCTTTGTCGCGTGCCCCGGGCCCACCATGACCACGACACTCCGCCGCCATCGCCCCGCCTTCCCGCCGCGACTGCGCGTCGCCGCGCTCGGCCTGGCCCTGATCGGCTTGAGCGGCTGCGTGGTGTTCGAACGTCCCCCGGTCCAGCCGCTCGCCTGCGATCCCGACCTGCCCGGCACCTGGAACCTCAAGGCCGACGGCATCACCAAGACCATCTACATCGATTCGCGCTGCCACACCGAAAACTGGCCGGGCATGGGCGAACAGGCGGTGGCCCTGGATCTGGTCGGCTTCGTCCTGGGCCGCAATCGCTACATCGTGATCGCCCCCGCCGACGCCGAACGCGCGATCGGGGCGCAGGGCAAGCCGCTGCTCGAACGCACGCCTAAGGACGCGGCGTTCCTGGTGCTGTACCGGATCGAAGGCGATCAGGCGAGCGCCTGGCTGCCCAGCCCCGACCTGGCCCTGCGCGCGGTCGCCGAAAACCGCCTGCGCGGCACCCGGCTCGACGAGAAATACGCCCTGATCCAGAACGACCCGCTGCCGCCAGGGCGTAAGATCGACGACCGAAACGCGCTGGTCCAGGAGGCTCCCGACCGCTTGCGCGTGGTGCTCGGCGAACAGCCCGAACTGCTGTTCGCCACCGACCGCAAATCCGTGACGCTCACCCGCGTCAAGAAAGAGACCGCAATCCCATGACCTACCCCGCTTCAGTACGCATCGTCGAAGTCGGTCCGCGCGACGGACTGCAGAACGAGAAATCGCAGATCGCCACGGCCGACAAGATCGCACTGATCGACCGCCTGTCGGCCACCGGCCTGCGCAGCATCGAGGCGACCAGTTTCGTCAGTCCCAAGTGGGTGCCGCAGTTGGCCGACGCCGCCGAGGTCTTCGCCGGCATCCATCGCCGCGCCGGCGTGCATTACCCGGTGCTGGTTCCGAACGAACAAGGCTACGACCGGGCGCGCGCGGTCGGCGTGGAGGAGATCGCGGTGTTCACCGCCGCCTCCGAAGCCTTCAACCGCACCAACATCAACGCCAGCATCGACGAATCGCTGGCCCGCTTCGAACCGGTGATGGCGCGCGCCAAGGCCGACGGCGTGGCGGTGCGCGGCTACGTGTCCACCGTGCTCGGCTGCCCTTATCAGGGCGAGGTGCCGATCGCCGACGTGGTGCGCGTGGCCAAGGCGTTGCATGCGATGGGTTGCTACGAGGTTTCCCTAGGCGACACCATCGGCGTGGGTACACCGGGCAAAGCCCGCGCCATGTTCAAAGCGGTCGCCTCCGAAGTTCCCACTCAGGCCTTGGCCGTGCACTTCCACGACACCTACGGCCAAGCCTTGTCGAACATCCTGGCCTGCCTGGAGGAAGGCGTGGCGGTGGTCGACTCGGCGGTGTCCGGCACCGGCGGCTGCCCTTATGCCAAAGGCGCCAGCGGCAACGTCGCCAGCGAGGACGTGGTCTACATGCTGCACGGGCTCGGCATCGAGACCGGCGTGGATTTGAACGCGTTGGCCGACACCGGCCGCTGGTTGGCCGGACTGCTGGGTCGCGAGACCGGCAGCAAGGTCGGCAAGGCGCTGGCGGCGGCGTGAATCCCGACACGCCCGTGGACGCGCCGTCCCCGCCCGCGACCGAGGCGGACACCGCCGAGACGATCGCGGCGCTGGAACGCGCGCTGCTGGCGCCGGACTTGCCGGAGGCGTTGCGCACGACCTTGCGCGACGCATTGGCGGCGCTGCGGCGCGAATCGGCCTCGCTGTATCGTGCCGCCTTCGACGCGATTCCCGACCTGGTCACGGTCATGGAAGAAGACGGCATCGTGGTCGAGATCAACCGCGAAGGCACGCGCGCGCACCGCCGAGTGCGCGAGGACATCGTCGGCCAGCCGATCCACGTGCTCAATCCGGAACTGCCGCGCGATCATCTGGCGCCGGTCTGGGAAAGATTGAACCGCGGCGACACTTACGTCATCGAGGTCACCAACAAGCGCGGCGACGGCACCCGCTTCCCGGTGGAAGTGCATTCGGCTGGCTTCGAGTTCGAAGGCAAGCGCCGCATCATCGCGGTCGCGCGCGATCTGAGCAGCCGCGCCGAAACCGAGCTGCGCTTCCGCGAACTGGTCGAAACCATCGATCGCGGCGTTATCGTCCAGGACGAGGCGCTGCGCATCATCTACGCCAACAGCGCGGCGATGCGCCTGTTGTCGCTGCACACCGGCCAGAGCATCGCCGACGAACTGCGCTCGGGCCATTGGATGGTGGTCGACGAGCGCGGTCACGAACTGCGGCCCGAGCACTACCCCTCGCAGATGGCGCTGACCAGCGGACGCATCGTCGAGAGCACGGTGCTGGGCCTGTACCACCGCGACCGCCGCGAGCTGATCTGGCTGTCGGTGACCGCGGTACCGCAGTTCCCGCCCGGCGGCGACCGCCCGCATCAGGTGTTCGCGCTGTTCTCCAACGTCACCGAACTCAAGCGCGACAGCGCCCTGTTCGACCGCGCCCAGGCGCTGGCGCATATCGGCGGCTGGGAATGGGACGCCGGCCGCGACCGGCTGTACCTGACTTTCGAGGCCGCGCGCATTCTCGGCCGCGAAACCGTGCCGGCGCGGATCGAGGAATTGATCGAGTGCATGCAGCCGCTCGATCGCCATCGCCTGCGCAATGCGCTCGAACGCACCCTCGCCGGCGGCCGCGGCATCGATCTGGAACTGCAGGGGCTGCGCCAGGACGGCAGCGGTTTCTGGGTCCGCGCGATCGCCGATGCCGGCGTCGGCGACGCAGTGCGCCAAGTGCTCACCGGCACTTTGCAGGACATCACCGTGCGCAAGCTCGAAGAAGAGCATCTGCGCGTGCAGGCACGCAGCGATCCGCTGACCGGACTGCTCAACCGCGACGCGGTGCAGGCCGAACTCGAACGGCGCCTGGACACTTATCCGCATTCGCCGTTGGCGGTGCTGTACATCGATCTGGACCGCTTCAAGGTGGTCAACGACGTGCTCGGCCACGCCGCCGGCGACCGCCTGCTGGCCTCGGCCGCGCGCCGCATTCGCCATGCGGTCGGCGACAACGCGCAGATCGCGCGCTTCGGCGGCGACGAGTTCCTGGTGGTGTGCTCGCTCGATGGCGATCCGCTGCGCGGCGAACGTTTGGCCGACGCGATCCTGGAAATCTTCGGCGACAGCTTCCGCGTCGACGGCGAGGAGTTCAGCATCACCGCCAGCATCGGCATCAGCCAGGCGCCGCTGGACGGGCGCACCGCGCAGCAGCTGATCCAGAGCGCCGACGTGGCCATGTACGACAGCAAGCGCCGCGGCCGCAACAGCTGGCAGGCCTTCACCCCTGAACTGGCCGAGCAACAACTGCACCGCCTGCAACTGGAAACCCACCTGCGCCGGGCGGTGCACAACGACGAATTCCATCTGGTCTACCAACCGCAGGTCGATCTCAACGATGGCCGGGTGATCGGCGCCGAAGCGCTGATCCGCTGGCGCAACCGCTCGCTCGGCGAGATGCGTCCGGACCGTTTCATCGACCACGCCGAAACCACCGGCGACATCGTCGGCATCGGCGGCTGGGTGCTGCATGAAGCCTGCCGCCAGTTGCGCCGATGGCGCGACGAGGGGCTCAAGATCGAGCGCGTGGCGGTGAATGTGTCGTACCGGCAGTTCCTCGGCGACGATCTGGCCAACAGCGTCGCCACCGCGCTGGCCGAATACGGTCTGGCCGGCACGTCGCTGGAACTGGAGTTCACCGAGCGGGTGCTGATCGAGGACGCGCCCGACACCGTGCGTACCTTCGCGCGCCTGCGCGAGCTCGGAGTGAGCTTGTCGATCGACGATTTCGGCGAAGGCTACAGCGCGCTCAACTACCTGCGCCGGCTGCCGATCCACGGCCTCAAGCTCAGCCAGTTGTTCGTGCAGGGCGTGCCCGACAATCAATCCGACGTGGCGGTGTGCCAGGCGGTGACCGGCATCGCCCGCAGCCTGGGCTTGGGCCTGGTCGCCGAGGGTGTGGAAACCGAACGCCAGCGCGCGTTCCTGCGCGAATTGGGCGTGGTGATCGGCCAGGGCTTTCTGTTCGCGCCGGGCTTGTCGCCGGAGGATTTGCGCGACTACTGCCTCGCGCACAGCTAGCGGTGATCACGCAATGCGGCTGGAATCCGCCGGCCCGCGATGGCTCGCGATAGGCGCGACACTCAGTCCCGCGCCGCCTTCAGCATCATCCCGCCGACTTCCTTGAGCAGCTTGGCCGCCACCACCGCGGTCAGGTTGGAAATATCGCAACGCGGGTTGTACTCGACGATATCGGCCGCGACGATTGGCTGATCGAGATGCTGGATCAGATCGATCACCTGGCGCACCGACGGGCCGCCGGGTTCGCGGTGCGATACGCCGGGTGCGTGGGCCGGATCGATGCCGTCCATATCGATCGACAGATATATCGGCGTGTCGATCCGCAACCGCAACTGCGCGCCCCACTCGCTGGCCGGGATCACCTCCACGCCGAAGCGCTCGAACTGCGCGCGGTGATGATCGTTGATGGTGCGCAGTCCGAGCTGGATCAAACGGTCCGCCAAACCCTCCTCCATGATCCGCGCGAACGGCGAAGCGTGAGAACGCCGGTTGCCTTCGTAGGCATCGTAGATATCGGCGTGGGCGTCGACGTGGACGATGGTCAGGCGCGAATGCCGGCGGCGCACCGCGCGCAGGATCGGATGGGTGATCGCATGGTCCCCGCCCAGGCAGATCAAGGGAGCGCCGGATGCGAGCGCGCGCCCGACCTCGCGCTCGATCGTGTCCCATGGATCCTCGCCGCCGTCGAAGCGCAGATCGCCGTGATCGAGCAGCGTCCCGGCCGCGCCCAGATCGACGCCGGTTTCGCTCCAGATGCTGTAGGCGTCGCTGTGCAGTTCGCGGCGGATCAGCGGCGGCGCCTCGGCGCTGCCCTTGAGATAGGAAGAATTGTCGTCGTTGGGAATTCCCAGCAGGCTCAGTCGGCTCATACAGGCGTGTTCCAAAAGGACGGAAGACGGATCGACGGCCACCGAAGGCCGTTGCGCCGATCCGTGAGCGACCTTAGGCCTCGCCTTTGCCAAGGTCTACTTCACAAAACTTAGGTCCGATGTAAGATTTTCTTTATGTTCGACCTGACCCGCCTGCGCCTTCTGCGCGAACTCGCCCGCCGCGGCACCATGACCGCGGTGGCGCAGACCTGCCACCTGACCTCATCGGCGGTATCGCAACAGTTGGCGACGCTGGAACGCGAGGCCGGCGTCGCCTTGCTCGAACGCGTCGGCCGGCGAGTCCGCCTGACCGCGGAAGGTCAGCGCTTGGCGGTGCACGCCGAGACGATCGTGCAGGCGGCCGAAGCGGCGATGCTGGATCTGCGCGGCGCCGACCTGCACCCCGTCGGCACCCTCGATGTCGCCTGCTTTTCGACCTTCGCCAAGAGCCATCTGCTGCCGGCGGTGGTGCGCGCGCAAACGCGTCACCCGGGGCTGCGCGTCGTGGTGCGCGAACTGGAATCGCACGACGCCATCGATGCGGTGCGCGAGGGTCGTTGCCAACTCGCGGTGAGCTTCGCCTACAACCTGGTGCCGCGGCCCGAGCCGACCGGCCTGAGTTCTTGGCCGCTGCTGGAAGAACCGGTGATGTTGGCGCTGCCGCAGCGCTGGACCGAGCACGAAGGACCGGTCGACTTGGCGCAACTGGCGTACGAAGACTGGATCGTCGGCTCGCGCCAGAGCGACGACAGCCTGCTGGCCGAACGCGCCTGCGCGATCGCCGGATTCGCTCCGCGTATCGCGCACACCGCCGACGATTACGATTTGCTGCTGCACATGGTCGGCCACGGCCTGGGCGTGGGCTTCGTGCCGCAACTGGCACTGCGTCTGGCCAGCGCGCAGCGCGTGGTCACGCGCGCGCGCGCCGGCCCGCCGCTGAGCCGCCGCATCCACGCGCTGACCCGCGATGCGCTCGCGCAGGCGCCGACGGTGCTCGCGTTGTTGGCCGAACTCCGCGTCGATGTCGCGCAGCGATAACGCCGCGTCCGCGCCTCAGCTATTCGCCAACGCGCCGGCGGCGACCGCGACCATGCCGCCGGAGACGCCTTCCACCCAGCGTCGGCGGCGATCGTCCAACCCGTTTGATCCGCCTGATCCGCCTCGTCCGCCGGAGCGACGGCGGGTCGAGGCCAGCGCCAGACTCAACACGGCGTACACCAACGCGCACAAGGCGATGAAGATCGCCGACAACGCCATCGCCTGCAGCGCGGCCGAACCCTCGGGCCGCATGAACTGCGGCAGGATCGCGAAGTAGATCATCATGCCCTTGGGGTTGAGCACCGCGGTCAGAAACCCGCGCTTGAACTGCGCCCCGCGCGCGCCCTCGCTCGGTTCCATCGAACCGGCCCGTAAGGCCGAGCGCAGCAAGCGCAAGGCCAGATACGCCAGATAGGCCACGCCGATCCAACGCAAGGCTTCGAACAGCAGCGGCGATGCGGCGATGAGCGCGGCCAGGCCGAACGCCACCAGCAACGAGTGCACTCCATAGCCCGCGCAGACCCCGGCGGTGGCGCGCAATCCGGCCGGCGCGCCGGCATTGAGCGCCTGGGCGGCGATGAACAGCATGTCCGGCCCCGGGGTGCAGATCAGCGGCAGCACGGTGGCGGCGAACAGCAGCGAAGTGGTCGGTTCCATGGCGAGCATGCTACGCCGCCGGGCGCGCAATCGGCTTGCGAAGATTGCGCAAAAATCCTGTAAATTGGCATTTAATTTCAATACCCTCCACCCCTGGAGAACCCGATGCCAGCCAAGCTCGACGAGATCGACCGCCGCATCCTGCGCGCGTTGCAACGCGACGGCCGTCTGCAGAACACCGAACTCGCGCAAGAGGTCGGGCTGTCGCCCTCGCCCTGCCTGCGCCGGGTGCGTCTGCTGGAAGAGGCCGGGGTGATCGAACGCTACGTGGCCGTGCTCAGCCCGGCCCAGGTCGGCATCGGCATGACCTTGTTCACCCGGGTCTGGCTCACCGCCCAGGACGCGGACACCATCGAACATTTCATCCAGGCGATGAAGCAACTGCCGCAGGTGATGGAGTGCTACATCATGCTCGGCGAGAGCGACGCGATGCTGCGCGTGGTGGTCGAGGACCTCGACGCCTACCGGCGCTTCCAGACCCGCCATCTGACCCGCGCCAACGGCATCCAGAACGTCAAGACCGATCTGCCCAGCCAGATCGTCAAGCAGAGCTACGCCTTGCCGTTGTGAGCGAAGCGTTCGCGCGGCTGCGGTTCGCTTGCTTGCGCCACCGCCACCGCCTGCGCGAAGCCGCGTCGGCCGCCGACGGCGAACCGGCGGCCCGAGTCACGCCGCCTGGCCGCGCCGCGATTCGTCGAACAACGTGCGGCCCAGTTCGCGCGCGATCGCGGATCGGGATGGGCCACGACGATAAGCGCGTGCATGTCAGCGGCGCCCGACGGACACAGCGGCGAAGCGCGCGCTCATGGCGACACCGCCGGTTCGGCGCGATACGCCTCGTGCAGCAGTCGCAGAAAATCCGGCGCCGGCGGCAACTCGGTCGCGCCGATACGGTGCACCGCCACGCCAGGCGTCCATGAGTTCATCACCACCGCACCGGCCAACGCCGGCAGATCGGCGGCGCGGATCTCCTGCTCGCGCTGGGCGACACCCAAGCGCTGCAACTGGCGGCGAACGATCGCCATGGTGGTGCCGCCCAGCATCGGCGCCTGCGGCCATACCACCGCCTGTCCGTCCCAGAACGCCAGATTCCAGATCGATGCTTCGCTGAGGCGGCCCTGGCGATCGACGAACGCGGCATCGTCGTACCCCTGCGCGATCGCCTCGCGCATCGCATGGGTCTTGGCTACTTCGCCGACGTGCTTGAGCCGCGGCAGATAGCGCTCGTACTCCACCACACTCAGCGCCAACGGCCCCGACGGGCCGGACGCGGCCGCGCTGGTGCGCACCAGCAGATCCAGTCGCGCGGCCTCGTCGGCCGCGGTGAACTCGCCCGCCGGCGAGTACACCGTGGCCACCAGCGACAGATCTTGCGGTCCGGCCTGCAGCGCCGCGCGCAAGTACGCCAGCGTGCGCTCGTCGGGCAAGGCCTGGCCGAACAGCGTCATTGAGGCCTCGCGCAGCCTGCGCAAATGCAGGTCCAGGCCGCGCACCCGGCCCGCGCGCACCTGCATCGCGGTGAAATGGGCGTGGCCGGCGAACGCCAGCGGGATCAGATCCTCGGCGACGGCCGGGCGGCCGTTGCGATGGGCGACGAAAGAACTCGAATCAACCGACATGCGATGCTCCATGGATGCGCCGCCGGCCGCGATGCGGACCGCGTCCCGGCGAGCGAAGGGGATGGACGGAATCATCCGCCGTTGAGGCGTCCGCGAAAAACGAGTAGTTTTCGATGGATCGTCAAAAACGGCTTGAAGATCGATGAATCGCATGTTGCCGGGTACGCGCGCGCTGAGAACCTTCGAAGCGGCCTCGCGGCATCTGAACTTCACCCGCGCCGCCGACGAGTTGGGCCTGACTCCGGCCGCGGTCAGTCACCAGATCAAGGAAATCGAAGATCAACTGGGACTGGTGCTGTTCGTACGCACCAGCCGCAGCATCCAGCTCACCCCGGCCGGGATCGAGTTGTACGCGGCCACCGTCTCCGCGCTCGACACCCTGCATCGCGCCACCGCGCGCGCGCGGCGGTTGACGCGCGGCTCGACCCAGTTGCGCGTCTCGCTGAGCGCGCGCTTCGCCAGCAACTGGCTGCTGCCGCGCTTGCCGCTGCTCAAGGCCGCTCATCCCGAGTTGGAGCTGAGCTTCGATATCAGCGATGAACTGCGCGATTTCGATAGCGATGACGTCGACGTCGCGATCCGCTTCGGCACCGGCCGCTACCCGCGCACGCGTTCGCAGCGTTTGTTCGATACGGTGATCGTCGCGGTCTGCAGCCCGGCGCTGATCGAATCGGGCGCACGCTTGGCGCAACCGCGCGATCTGGCCGAGCACACGCTGTGCTATGTGGAATGGAAGATCGATGGCCTGGTCTGGCCGAACTGGCGCATGTGGATGGCCGCGGCCGGCGTCGAGGATTTCGACGACCGCCGCTGCGTCGGCTTTCCCGATTCGGGATTCGTGGTGCAGGCGGTCCTCGACGGCGGCGCGATCGGCCTGGCCGATCTGGACATGATCGGCAACGATCTGGCCCAAGGGCGCCTGGTGCGGCTGTTCGATATCGGCGTGCCGATGGCGCCCGACTACGCCTATCACCTGGTCTATCCGCAAAGCGCGGAACACGATCCGCGCATCGTCGCATTCGGGCGCTGGCTGGCTGAGCAGGCCGAACAGACTCAGGGCGCGGCGGATTAGCGTGGTAGTCGGGTGGCTCACCGTTACGACGGTGAGTGTTCGGCATGCCTGAGATTCGATCTGACATCGGGCTTACGACGTCGCTGTGTTGTCGTGGTCGCGGCTCGCGCCGCTCCTACAGGGGAGGATCGATTCTGATGTGGCCGCGTAAGTGATCGTCATTCGCGCAGCGCGCCGAATCGGCGGACATCGTTGTCTTGCGACAACGCGAGTCCGTGGGGCGATCCGCAGACGGCCGCGGGACGATGCGGGCGTGCAATGGTGTCGGGCGCCGTGTCGGCGAGGCGGCCGGATGACTTCGCACTGCCCCGGGCACGCCGGATCACAGGTCAATCGCGCATTGCGTGACGCGGTTCCGCGCTGTTCGGCAATGACAACGTTATCGCCGGTATCCCGCATCCACGCGGCGGGCTAGGTTCGGCCCTGCACTGACCGTGCGCGGTCCCGTCTTCGCGGGCTGATCCATCTTCTGCAAGAGGAAACGGCAATGAACAAGCTGGTTTTGAGCGCGCTGATCGCGGCGTGCGCGCTGCTCGGACCCAACGCGCAAGCCGTGGTCGTGGGCGGCATCGTCAGTACCGATGCGCGCTGGCCCGCGACCACGGCCGGCTACAACCGGCTGACCTTCTACGATCAGGTCAATCACGACGGCGGCGCGCGCTCGAACTATTATTGGGCCAACCAGTTCTGGTTCCATGGCGGCGACGGCGGCTACATCGGCCTGCAGAACCGCAGCGGCCAGCATTGGCTCAACTTCTCGATCTGGCTGGCCAGCGGCTGGGACGCGTCCAGCCGCGCCAGCTGCAACCATTTCTCGCACGAAGGCAGCGGCGTGCAATGCCAGATCAAATGGGACTGGAAAGCCGGGCATAAGTACAAGGTCGAGGTGATCCGCTCGTCCAATCGGGTCAACGGCGTGGTCACCGACCTGATGAGCGGTCAGAGCATCACCGTCGCCACCATCCTCATTCCCTCCGGCTGGAGCGGCTTCAAGAGCCAGTCGGTCAGCTTCGTCGAGGAATACAGCCAGGGCGCCAACGAACTGGCCTCGTGCAAGGTGATCGGCGCGCAGTCTTCGGTGTTCTATGCGCCGGTGGCCAACGGTAACGTCCCGGCGACCAGCCACACCACCCAGACCTACGGCAACTGCAACGACAAGAACATCGCGCACGCCGCCTGCGACAGCACCGGCAAGTGCATCAATATCGTCAGCGATCTGGGCGGATACGCATCGCCGAGCGAGTGATCGGCGGGTCGCCGACACCGGTTTGCGCAATGCGAAGGCCGCGACCGCGGGCCTTCGCATTGCCGCTCATCGAACGCCGGGCGCCCTCAGCGTCCGTCGATCTCGGCCGACAGTTCCCGGGTCATGGTCTGGATCTCGTCCTGGATCTGCTCGGACGTGCGGCCGTTGTTCTTGCCGACATAATTGCCGTCGCCGTAACCGAGCCCGGAACACAGCGGCAATCGCCACAGCCGGCATTCGCCGCTCGACGTGCCCTTCTTGCATTCGACCATCGCCTCGCGACCGGCCAGGCGCGGCACCAAGTCGACGCCGCGATAGGTCTTGTGCGCTTTGTCGATCACGATCGCCTGACACTCGTCGACGAACGCCCCCAGCACCTCGCACTCGTGTCCGGTCTGCTCGCGGCAGTAGTTCAAGGCCAGATGAGTGGCGTCCTGGACATCGTAGGAATAATTCGACGAATACAGCTACGAACGCTGCGGATCGGATACGTGCACGCCGTAAAACCTGGGCCGCTGGTACGGCATCATGGTGATGCTGGGCATCGGCGTGGCCGCGGGCGCCGCCGGCGCTTGCTGAGGCGTCGGACCGTGATAGCCCGGCTGCGGCACGCAGATCGGTCCCGGCGCCCGCCCGATAGGCGCCAACCCTTCCGGACAGCCCTGATCGGCCCGAGCCGCGAACGAGGCCGACATCAGCGCCAGCGCGCCGCCGGCCAGCCAACCGATCGAAGCCAAACCACCGCCGATTCCTTGCGTCGACATCGTCCTTCCCCGTTGCGGCCGCGCGGGCCTTGCATGGCGGGATGATAGCGCAAGGCCATCGGCCGGCAAGACGCCCTCATCGAGGCTACAGACGGCCCCAGACCTGACGCAGACCGATCAGATGCACCAGCCCCAGCAGCAGGCAGATCGCCGAACTCAGCCACCAGAACGTGTCGCTGTTGCCGGGGAAATAGGGCTTCAACGCGACGAAGGCGAACGCTCGCAACAGGTACACGCCGGTGATCAGGCACAACGCCAATCGCAACAACGGCAAGCGGCCGATCGCACCGGCGCCGGACAGCGCATACAACGACCACGTCGACAGCAGCGCCGCCACCACCAGAGTCACGACAGTGGGATACCAATGTCCGGCCGCGGCCAATCGCGCCATCTGTTCGCCGGCGCCCATCGCGCGATACCACGATGCGCCGAACACGATGCAGCCCAGATGCGCGAGCGCGGCCATCGCACTCAACGCGGCGCCGGCCAGCAGGAAGGGATTGGCGATAGTGGTCATGACGTCCTGTAGACCCGGTGGATCGAACCCGCCGATGCGATACCGGCGCTGGAATCGAGCTTGCGCCGCGGCCGCCGAGCGCTCATGTGCCGGAAGTCAAAATCCGGTGCGACCAATGCGCGCACTCGCGTTCGGCTATCGAGCGACCGCTGTCGGTTTCGATGTCTTTCCAGTAGACGCTCATGATCGCCCGCTCCCGGACCGTTCCTGCAAAACCCGATGCCGCGTCAGCGGTCGACGGGCCCTTGCGTCAAAGCTCCTCGGCCGTCGCCTCGCGCACGCAGCAATAGGTGGTGAAGCCGGTGTCCATGCCCTTGGTGTAAACCCAGTTGCCGTACTTGAGGTAGTTATCGCCCGGACAGGTGTAGGTGAACTTGGCCAGCACGAACCGGTCGCCGTCGTTCAAGTAATGGATCGATCGGATCTTTTCCAGCTTGCAGCCGGGATGCAGGCGGTCGATATCCGCCGAGACTGTGCCGGTGCCCAATCCGCAGCCGCTCAGAAGCGCCGCGGCCAACAGCGGAACAATGCGAATCACGAATCCCCCGAAGATGTTGCGCCGCAAGCGCCGAATGGGCGCCAGTCTGGCATGAACCACGACCGGAGATAAGCGTTTGGCAGCGGCCGCAACTAGCGCCGGCCGGCCTCGCCGAGGTAATGCTCTACCACCCGCAGGAATTTGTCGTCGTCGAAGCGGAGGCCATTGGTGTAGACGACGACCGGCGAACCCACGGTCGAATACGCCGAAACCATCCGCTTGTAGCGCCGATGGTCGCGATGCGCGGCCAGGAAACGATCGGCGTCGTTCAACACGATCTTGTAACCGTGCAACGCCGAGCTGGTGAGATCCGTATAGGCTTCCACGCCGGCGATATCGCTCCATCCGATCTTGATCGATCCGTTCAGATCCAGACCTTCCGGCCCCGCCTTCAAGGGGCTGCCGCTGCGCAGCTTGCACGCACCCAGCAACTCAGGCCCAGAAACAACACGCCCCCCAGCCCCATCATCGGATAGTAGATGTAGGGGCTGCGCAGAATCTCCCTCATGCTGTCGGGATCGGGCCCGCGCACGAAGTAGTATCCGCAGCCCAGGCCAAGCGCGAGCAGGAATACGCTGGCGATCAGCACTTTGGTCTTGTCGATCTCGGTCGCAAACGTGGGCGTGGGCATCGCAGTGGTCTCGAATTCCGTTTCGTGGCCCGGCGCGCGAACATCGCCGGGTGTCCTTGGGCCGCCGATCTGCGCGGCGGTTGCTCGCGGCGCTTGGCCGGGATTCGCGCGATCTTCGCCCAAGTCCGCCTGGGCGCGCAATCGCCGCCTCGGCGTGGGCCGGCGCCATCGCGCGGCGAAACGCGCGATCGCCATACGACGAATCGACAGCGACGAGGCGCGCCGGCTAAGGTCGCCATACCCCACATGCCACGAGGAGATCGTCCCCATGAGCGCCATCGTTCGCTTGCAGCAGTGGTACACCCGGCAAAATCAGGGCCGTTGGGAAGACGACGCGATCGTGATCAAGACCTTCGCCAACCCGTGCTGGTTCGTCAGCATTCGCCTGAGCCATACCGCGCTGGACGGCGCGCAGTGGGACGATACCGACGAGGGCATCGCCGAGACGCCGCCGTGGGCTCGTTGTTACATCGAGCAGAACGTGTGGAAAGGCGCCGGAGACGATCTGGAGCGACTGATCGAACTGTTTCTCGCATCGGCGCAGTCGCACGAACGACCGCAATGAAGTCGCTCGCGACATAGGGCCGCACACCGCGGCCGGCGTCAACGGCCGCGACGTTTGGTTTAATCGCCGGACCATCGGCGCGCCGTACACGGCGCGCCGGCCGATCAGAACGAGGCCCTCAACTCCAGCCCGTACATGCGCGGCGTATTGAGCACCGCCGCCGGCGTGCCGAAGACGTCGCTGGTGAAATCGCGGACGTCGGCGACGTAGCGATCGTTGAGCAGATTGTTGCCGTACACCGCGACGCTCCAATGATTATCCGCCGAATTCCAGGCGATGCGCGCATCGGTGCGCCATTGCGCCTTGGCCGGATCGAAAGCGGCATTGCTCAAGCACAGGAAGCGAGCGCGCGCGTCGTCGTTGCAACGGCGCTTGCCGCGATAGGACTCGCGCAGGGAAAACTCCAGATCGCCGCCGTCGCCCAGGCCGAGCACGTAGTTGATGCCGCCGGCGAAGGACCAGAACGGCTCGCCGGTCGGCTTGCCGCCCAAGTCCAGGCCCAGGGGCGTGAGGTAGTTCTTGTAGGTGCTGTCGATGAACGAAGCGTTGGCGTCGAGGGTCAGGCCTTGCAGCGGACGCCAGCGCGCATCCATGTCCAGTCCCCAGGCCTCCTGGTCGCTGGTGTCGATCGCCACGCGCGGGAAGCTGGAGCCCGGATCCTGAACCACCCGAACGGCCTGGCGATTGTCGTAGCGATAGGTGAACAGCGAAGCGTTGAACGCCAGGTGTTGATCCGGGAACGAGGTCTTGATACCGGCTTCCAGATTCCAGATGTTTTCGTTATCGAAGCGCGAATTGACCGCGGTGGCGTTGTAGCCGCCGGCCTTGTAGCCCTTGGCCAGCGAGGCGAAGGCCATGACCTGGTCGTTGAAGTGATAGTCCACGACCAGGCGCGGGCTCCAGTCGTCCCAGGTGTTCTTGGTCGCGATCTTCTGGTTTTCCAGGCTGCCCAGGTCGAAGATCACGTTCTGCGGAAACAGCGCCGCGGAACCGCCGAAATCGGCGAACACGCCCATCGCGTCGAGCTGGGCCAAGGTCGCATCCAGCTCGGCCGCGTTGCGCGGGCCGTTGAACCAGCTGAATTCCTTCTCGTCGCGGGTGTAGCGCAGGCCGAAGGTCAGATTGAGCTTGTCGCCGACATGCCAGATGACGTCGCCGAACACGCCCATCGACTTGGACTTCATGGTGTTGAGGTAAGCCTCCTGCCACGGCAGCCCCAACAACGTGGCCGGCACGCCATTGGCTTGCAGCAACTGGTCGACGCTGAAGAATAGGCCGTTGGAGAAGTCCGGCGGCAGCGCGCCCGCGTTGAGCAGGATCGTGTCGATGCTGTCGGTGAACGTGTTGGCCTCGTTGGCCTGCCTGGTGTCGGCGCTGTAGTAGCTCGCGCCGGCCACCCAGTCCAGGTGCTCGGTGGTGCCGCTGAACTTGAACTCCTGGTACCAGCTGCTTTCGTCCTCGCGGTTGCCGGTTTCCAGATAGGTGGTGATGCGGTCGGTGCCGTCGTCGTCGCGCAGGTTGGCCGATTGGAACGCGCGCCAGGCGGTGATCGAGGTCAGGTTGCCCCAGTCGAAGTTGTGCGAGACGTTCAAGGTCACGCCGTCGAAGTCGCGCGATTCGCCGTGGCCGATACCGTCGTTGTGCAGGACCCGCTTGCGCGGATCGAGGAAGCTCAGCGGATCCGGCGGCACCGGCGGCCTCGACGGCGGCAGAGTCTGCGGCGCCTGTGGCACCAGACCGATCGTGGCCGCGCCCGCGGTGTCGAGCTTCTCGTGATCCCAACTCAGCCAGACGAAGGTGTTCTCGCCGATCTGGCCGCGAAACGCGCTGCGGAAGGCGAAGTCGTTGTCGTCGTTGTAGCGCTCGCCGCTGGCCTGATCGCGCAGCCAGCCATCGCTCTTGTTGCTCAGCACGTTGAAACGCAGCGCCCCGTATTCGCCGGTAGGCAGGTTCAACATGCCGTCGAAGTAACGCTTGCCGTAGTTGCCGATGCGGACGCGCGCATTGCCTTCAAGGTCATGGCTGGGCATCTTGCTGATCACCGATATCGCACCGGCCGCAGAGTTGCGGCCGAACAAGGTGCCCTGTGGTCCCTTGAGCACTTCCACGCGTTCAACATCGTTGAACGCCAGCATGCTGCCGCCGGAGCGGCCGGCGTAGACGCCGTCGATATAGATGCCGACCGCGGGGTCGGTGCCGATGCCGAAGTCGTCGGTGTAGATGCCGCGCAGAGTGAAGCCGGGCTGGGTCTTCTGATCGCCGTCCACGTACAGGCCCGGCACGAAGCTGCTGATCTGGCTCAGATCGGTCGCGGCCAGCTTGTCGATCATGTCGTCGTTGACGACCTGTACCGCGATCGGCACGTCCTTGAGTTCCTGCTGGCGGCTTTGCGCGGTGACCTTGACCGTGTCCAGTGTCGCCGCGTCGTCGCGCTCGGTGGCCGTCGCCGGCTCCTGCGGTGAAGCGGCGAAGGCGAACGGCGCCACGCCGACGGTAAGACCGGACAACAGGATCTGACGCAAGCGCAGGCTGAGCATGCGAGGACGAAGCTTCATCAAGTAACTCCCCTTTCGTTGTAGCGAGCTGGATGGTGCAGGGCCGCCGCGGCGGCCCGATGGTTAACCGCTGGCTTGCGATGCCGCGTTACTCGTGGACCAGATAAATCTGTTCGCGCGCTTGCTGCAGGCGTTGGCGCAGATACTCGTCTCGGCTCAGCCCGCCGGGAATCTGCTGCATGGCCGCGACCTCGCGCACGATGTCCGCCTCGCGCCGCTTGTAGCTGTCGAACTGCGGTTTGGGTCGCGACGCCCACTCGCGTTGGCGTTGATCGCTGCGGGCGCGATAGCGGGCGGCCACTTGCGAGACTTGCCGCGCCTGCTCGCTCTCGTCGGCGACGGTGGCCTGGATCAGGCCGACCTCCAACAGCATCGCCTCGGCCGCGGACATCTCGCCCGAGGCCTCTCGCGGCCCGACCTGCTCGCGCAGACGCTGCGCCTGCTGCTCGCGTTGCGCGGGCGCGAGTTTTCCGGCATCGGCGAAGAATCGCCGCGCCTGTTTCTGAAAAGCGACCTGCGATTGGTAAGCCTTGACCCGCGGATCGCTCAACAAACGCCGGTGCTGCTCGTCCGACGGCGATGCCGCCATCGGGGCGCGCATCGCCCCCGATGCGGACCTGCCGGACGGCTCCGACGCGCGGCTTTGCGGCCACAACGCATACGCCCCGAGGCCGATCAGCGCCACCACCGCGGCGGCGAGCATCCCACGCAGTAACCCATGACTCATTGCGACGACAACTCCCGAAGTAAACCCAGCAACGGCATCCCGGCGCGCGACGGATCAAACAGGCAGCCGACCCGCCGGAGCGCCAGGCTCCGGCGGGCGATGCGCATCAAACACCGAGCAGTTGGTTGACCAGGTAATACAGCAGGTTGAACGGCTTGGCATGATCGGCCGTGTCGTCCTTCTCGCTGGCCTTCATCACCGGGCCGCTGCCCTCGAGCACGTTGTCGATGAAATCGCGCAGTTCCAGGTTCTGCTCCTGGATATCTCCGTTCTTGAAGTCCACGATCATCGAGCAGTGGCTCATGTTCAGATCGCGATACTGCGGATTGTAGTAGCCGTAGTTCGGCAACTTATCCAGGCTGGCCTGCATGTTTCGCGTGTCGGTGATCCAGCGATCGTGGATGCGCGCGTTGCGCGACGGCGTATCCGGGGCATTGATGATGTCGTCGTAGAAGTTCTGGTAGGAATAGGTCGAATAGTTCATGTCCTGCCAGAAGTACGCGATGCCGAAGCGATCGTTCGGGTACTTGTGCGCCAACGCCGGCATCAAGCTGCCGATGTTGTTGGGATTGACTTCGGGCATGTCGGCGCGGAAGTAGTTCATGGCCGCCGGCAGGTTCAACGCGCTGCGCAGATGGTTGTGGATCGGCAGCGAGGGATAGCGTCGCGGATCGCCGCCCACCGGCGCGTCGAACAGCGGGCCGGCATCGTTGAGCAGGAACCCGCGATTGGGCGCGATGTCGCGGCGCATGTGGTGGTAGTTGGCGAACGAACCCGCACCGCCGGCGCTGCAACCGGTGGCGACCATCTGCGTCGGACGCTGCAGATGATCCTTCAGCCACGACACGATCGCGCGCTGATTGCGCAGGCCGTTGTGGTGATAGACCAGCGGATCGGGGTTGGCGCCGGTGGGATCGGTATACACCGCGACCTTATCGCCAACGTATTCGTCGCCGGTGCAGTAAGGCACGTAGACCAGATTCCAGTTCTGGGTCTTGATGCCTTCGAACGGGCTGATCCGGGTGACGAAAGGACTGACCAGCGATGCGCCCGGGTTGAACAGGCTCATGTAATCGTCGGGGATGCCGTTGGGATTGCGCGCGCCCCATTCGGACTGGCCGGTGCAGGTCGCGTAGTCCGAACACACCCCGCCGCCTTCCATATAGATCAGCGTGTTGCTGGTGTTGGCGGCGCGGTTGACGAAGAACTTGTACGGCGAGCCGTCGCCGCAGACCGCGCCGGTGCCGGGCGCGAGTTGCACGGTTTGCCAGTTGCCGTAGGCGCCGGCGCGGAAACCGTCGTCGAAGCTCGCCGGATTGCTCAGCAGCGGATAGGGACCGCTGCGTTGCGCGGGCGTCACCGGATTGTCCGGCGCCTTGGGCCAGACCAGGTAGTACAGCGTGTCCCAGAAACTGTAGTCGCCCTCTTCGGCTTGCGCGGCGGCGGGCAGCACCAGCGCGGCGGCCAATGCGATCGTCACAACCTTGTTCTTGTGCTTGCTCACGTGTACCCCTCCCAGGGTGAGTTGCGGCGGGCCAAGATGTTTCTGTTGCGGTGCAAAATCCCCCTGTTCAGGACAGACCGAATCCGCCACGCGTTTCGGCATGGACGATCCGGATCGGTCCGCATCCATTGTTGAAGCGGCGACGGGCTCAGCGTCAGGACGGATCGCGTCCTAATCAGGCGCCGCCCTCCGGCTCGGCCGGAACCCGGTCCCGCGCCGATACGCGGCGGTTTTCCCGCATCGCAGCGCCTTCACGCTAGACAGCCCGGCGATGCTGTCCAACACCGCCGAGGTCGGCGCGCTAGGATGGGGGGACCATTTCGGCCATTAGGCGCAGCGATGTCACGACCCCGTCTGGATCCGGAGGAATTCGCGCCGGAGATCGCCCCGCAGATGCTGCTCGCCCTGATCGAGCTGTGCGCCGAGTTCGGCGTCGCGCCGATGCGCATCTGTTCGGGCCTGGGTTTCGGCACCGAGGATCTGCTGGCCGGCATGTTGGTTTCGGTGCGTCAGGCCTGGCGCATCATCCGGCGCTCGCTGCAGATGACCGGACACGCGGACCTCGGCCTGGAGTTGGGGCTGCGCGAAAATTTGAGTCATTTCGGCCTGCCCGGCTTCGCCATGAGCACGGCGCGCAACTTCGGCGAGGCGGTCAATATCGGCCTGCGCTATCAGGGCCAGACAGGCGGCCTCACCGACACCTCGCTGCAGGTCGACGGCAACCAGGTCGTGTTCACCACCAAGGCGCGGATGCGCGACGACAGCGTGCAGCCGTTCCTGATCGAGGAAGTCTTCAGCAGCGTGCAAACCATTACCCGCATCTTGGTCGGGCCGCACATGCGCATGCAATCAGTCGAACTGGCGTACCCGGCGCCCGAGCACGCGCGGCGCTATCGCGAATTGTTCGATTGCCCGGTGCGCTTCGGCAGCACGCGCAATGCGATGGTGATCGAAAGCCGTTGGCTGGATGCGCCCATCGCCACCCATTCGCCGGTCATGGAAGCGCAGTTGCGCGCGATGCTGGAACAACGCGAGATCGCGCAAGCGGTCCCCGAAGCCAAGGCCGCCGTCGAGCAGGTGCTCAAGCGTCCCGGCAGTGCCACCTTGTCGATCGAAGAAGTCGCTCGCGCGCTGGAGCTGAGCGTGCGCACGCTGCGCCGTCGCCTGCAGGAAGCCGGCACCTCCTTCCGCAGCATCAGCGATTGCGTCCGCGCCGAAGCAGCGCAGCAACTGCTGCGCGAAGAACGCGTCACCGTGGCCGAAGCCAGCGAGCGCCTGGGTTTCAGCGACGCGCGCGCGTTCCGCCGCGCCTTCAAGCGCTGGCTGGGACAGGCGCCGGGCGAAGTGCGCCAGCAAGCCGCTCCGATCAAATAAACGATCGCGCCGGCCGCATCACCCCACCAGCAATTTCACCACCCGATCGGCCAGCCCGCGGTACGGCGGCTTGATCTTGTCGCTCAGCGGCAAACCGCGCTGATGCAGCACCGGCATGGCCTTGCTCAAGCTGAGGAAACCCTCGCGACCGTGATAAGCGCCCATGCCGCTGGCGCCCACCCCACCGAACGGCAGATCGTTGCACACGTAGTGGAACAAGGTCTCGTTGACGCAGACCCCACCGGCGACCACGTTCGCCAGCAGGTGTTCGGTCTCGGCCTTGTTCTTGCTGAAGTGGTACAGCGCCAGCGGCCGGTCGCGGGCGTTGATGTAGGCGATGGCGTCGTCGAGATCGCGATAGCTCTTGACGACCAGGATCGGGCCGAAGATTTCCTCGCCCATGATCATGGCCTCATCGCCGGGTTCTAGCACCAGCGTCGGCGGCAACAGACGTTCGGCTTCGGCGCGCGCGGCATCCTGCGGCACGGCCAGTTCGATCACTTCCAGCCCACGCGCGCGCGCATCATCGAGATAATCGCGCAGGCGCCGGTACTGGGCCTGGTTGATGATCCGGGTGTAGTCGGCGCTGCCGTCGATGTGCGGGTAACGGCGGGCGACTTCCTCGCGCAAGGCCTGCACCAGTTCGTCGCGTCGCGATTGCGGCACCAGCACGTAGTCGGGCGCGATGCAGGTCTGGCCGGCGTTGTAGAACTTGCCGGTGGCCAGGCGTCCGACCAACTGCGCCATCGGCGCGTCCATGCCGATCACCGCTGGCGATTTGCCTCCCAGTTCCAGCGTCACCGGCGTCAGATTGCGCGCGGCCGCGGCCATGACCTTGCGCCCGACCGCGGTGGAACCGGTAAAGAACAAATGGTCCAACGGCAGCGCCGCGAAGGCCGCGCCGACCTCGCCGCCGCCGGTGGCGACCGCGACGCGCTCGGGCGGGAACACCTGTGCCAGCAGCGAGCGCAGAAACTCGGTCGTGCGCGGGGTGTGTTCGGACGGCTTGAGATAAACGTGATTGCCCGCGGCGATCGCCGTGGCCAGCGGCACCAAGGCCAGGCTGACCGGATAGTTCCACGGTGCGATCACGCCCACCACGCCCAGCGGTACGTAACGCACTTCGGCCTTGGCCGGCCACAGACGCCAACCCGACGCACGCCGCTGCGCGCGCATCCAGCGGCGCAGGTGCTTGAGGATGTGATCGATTTCGGTGAATACCGTCATGCCTTCGCCGAGCAGGCTTTCGTGGCGCGAGCGGCCGCCGAAATCGGCGTCGAGCGCCTGCGTCATCTCGTCCATGCGCGCCTTGAGCGCCGCGCGCAGCCGCTGCAGGTCGTCGCGGCGTTGCGCGTAGTCGGGTCGCCGGGCGAACCAGGCCTTGCGCAGTGTCTGCAAGATCGGTGCGAGATCGGCGATGGGCGTGCCGGGAGGCGTGCTGGGATAGGGGTCCATGGGCTAGCCGTCCGTTCGTATCGCGTGGAGTCCGCAGTCTACGGTGGCGGCGCGAGCCTACGCGCGCACGGGTCGGGACGTTTGCGGCCAAAAGCCCGATCCGGTGGCGGATAGAGCGCCGCGATGGGAGGTTTGTGTCGCTGTGGCTGACTCGTGGTGGCGCGATTTAAAAGCGTCGGGGCTGAAGCCCCTCCCACAAAAAACTTCGAAGCCACGTCGGCTTTTGTGGGAGGGGCTTCAGCCCCGACACTGTTCCACCCGCTACCGCGTAATCCGCACCCAGCGTGCGCAAGCCATGCAACCACAGCCGCTGCCGCCGGTTTTGGCCGCACCGGACCCTATGGCTGCGGGCGGCCGCATGCTGGGATAAGGCCATGAACCCGATCGCGATCCGATTCACCACCCACCGCAGCGGTTTGTGGCTGGCGACCGCGCTGACCTTGCTCACCGCCTGCTCCCAATCCGAACACGCCGCGCCGCCGGCCGCCGACCCGGCGCCAGCCGTGGCCGCGCTCGATGCACCGCTGCAAGCCGTCTACGACCGCAGTTGCACCAATTGCCATTCGGTGCCGGCCTCCGGCGCCCCGCAGCGCGGCGACATCAAGGCGTGGACGCCGCGCCTGGCCAAAGGCCTGGACGTCCTGATCGACCACACCATCAACGGATTCCAGGCCATGCCGCCGATGGGTGCGTGCATGGACTGCAACGAAGAACAGTACCGCGCGCTGATTCTGTACATGGCGCAAAACCGATCCGAATGATTTCGCCCGCCGGTCACAGGCCGGCATCGTGCGCATAACAGGGGCCGCAATGAGTCTGAGTCGACGTGAAGTGATCAAGGCCCTCGGGCTGCTGGGCGCGGCCGGCGTGCTGAGTTCCGCACCAGGCGCGCGCGCGGCCACGCGCGCGATTCCCTGGCGCAACTGGTCCGGCGGCCAGAGCTGCATTCCCGCCGCGCGGCTGGCGCCGGCCAGCGAGGAGCAACTGGCCGCGATGATTCGCGACGCGGTCGGCACGGTGCGTCCGGTCGGCTCGGCGCATTCCTTCAGCCCGCTGGTGCCGACCGAGGGCAGCATCGTTTCGCTGGCCAATCTCAGCGGCATGATCCGCCACGATCCGGCGCGGCTGCAGGCCGAGTTCTGGGGCGGCACGCCGATGTCGCAGATGGGGCCGGCGTTGAAGAAGATCGGCCAGGCCCTGCCCAATATGGCCGATATCGATTATCAGACCCTGGCCGGTGCGATCGCCACCTCCACCCACGGCACCGGCCCGCGTTTCGGTTCTTATTCGACCAACGTGATCGGGCTGCGGCTGGTCAAGGCCGACGGCGAGATCCTCGACTGCGATGCGGGCAATCATCCCGAGATCTTCGATGCCGCGCGCGTTTCGCTGGGATCGCTCGGCCTGATCACCCGGGTGCGCCTGCAGAACCGCAAGGCGTTCCGCGTGCATCGCAAGGAATGGGTGCAGGACACCGAGGAGCTGCTGGAGCAGATGCCGCAGCTCATCAAGGACAACGACCATTTCGAAATCAACACCCTGCTGCACTCGGACGTGTCCATCGCCACCGCGATCAACGAAACCTCCGATCCGCGCACGATCGCGAAGGAACCTGGCGGCGACGTGGAAAAGGCGCTGATGCTGAGCCGGGTGCACCGCGAGCACCGCGACTCGCCGCGCCTGTACGCGATGATCGTCAACTTCATCGCCCGCCACCTGATCAGCTTCCCCGAAGTCATCGACGACTCCTACAAAGTCTTCGCCAACGTGCGCGACGTGCGTTTCAACGAGATGGAGTACGAGGTACCGGCCGCGGCCGGTCCGGCCTGCCTGCGCGAGATCGTCAAGAAGATCCGCGACCAGAAGCTCAACAGCTTCATCCCGATCGAGTACCGTTACGTCAAGGCCGACCAGATTCCGTTGTCGATGTTCCAGGGCCGCGACGCCTGCGCGATCTCCGTTCACCAGTACTTCGAGATGGATCACCACAACTTCTTCGCCCAGATCGAGCCGATCTTCTGGAAATACGACGGCCGCCCGCACTGGGGCAAGCTGCACACTCTCAACGCCCGCCAGTTGGCGCCGCTGTATCCGCGCTGGAAGGACTTCATGGCGGTGCGCGAGTCGCTCGATCCGCGCGGCAAGTTCCTCAACGCGCATCTGCGCTCGATCTTCGGCCTGAGCTGACAGGTTCGCGCCGAGCGATGAGGTACGCCCATATTAAGTCTGCCCACATGAAGTCCTCCCACTTGAAGTCCGCCCTCGCTCGTACCGTTCTATCGGGATACCGCCCATGAAACGCCGAACCTTCGTGCTGGGTGCCACCGCCGCCGTCGCCGCTGCCGCCGTGTGGTGGGCGCGGCCGGGCGACAACGGCGCGCCGTACGACGCCTACTTCCGCGCCCTCAACGCCGAGCTGAAGAAGAACGGGCCGATGCGGCCGTGCCTGGTGATCGACATGGATCGCCTGGACCGCAATATAGACCGGGTCGCGACCACCTTGCGCGGCGCCGGCAAGCATTACCGGATCGTCGAGAAATCGCTGCCGTCGCAAAAACTGATCGAGTACATCGCCGCGCGCGCCGGCACCCAGCGCCTGATGTCGTTCCACCAGCCCTTTCTGAATCTCGACGCCGAGCTGTTCCCCGGCTTCGACCTGCTGATGGGCAAGCCCTTGCCGGTACGCTCGGCGCAACAGTTCTATCAGCAGCTCAAGGGCGGCTTCGATCCTTCGCGGCAACTGCAATGGCTGATCGATACGCCGCAACGCCTGCACGAGTATCTGCAACTGGCGCGGGGCCTGAATACCCGCCTGCGCGCCAACATCGAGATCGATGTCGGCCTGCACCGCGGAGGGGTCGGCGACAACGCCGTGCTCGAACAGATGCTCCAGACCATCGCCGCGCATCCGCAGCACCTGGAGTTCGCCGGCTTCATGGGCTACGACGCCCACGTCGGCATGGGCGTGCCGTCCATCCTGGGAACCGCGCCGGAACTGTTGGCCAAGGCGATGGCGCGCTATCAGGGCTATGTCGATTTCCTGCGCAGCGCGCACGCGGGCCTGTGGCGCGAAGATCTCACCCTCAACGCCGGCGGCAGCCCCAGCTACAAGCTGCACGGCGCGGAAAAACTCAGCAGCGAGATCAGCACCGGCACCGCCTTGCTCAAGCCTACCCATTACGACATCGACACCCTGGCCGAACACGAACCGGCGGCCTTCATCGCCACGCCGGTCATCAAAAAGAACGGCCCGATCCAGATCCCGGCGCTGGACGGAAAGTCGAAGCTGTTCTCGTGGTGGGATCCGAACCAGCGCGAGACCTACTTCGTCTACGGCGGCTGGTGGCTGGCCGATTACGAATCGCCGAAGGGCTTGCAGTTCAACGAGATCTTCGGCCACAGCGCCAACCAGGAAATCGTCAACGCCTCGCCGACGGTCGGGCTGGGCGTGGACGATCATGTGTTCCTGCGTCCGCAGATCAGCGAGAGCGTGCTGTTGCAGTTCGGCGATCTGGTGATGATGCGGGCGGGCAAGATCGTCGACTATTGGCCGGTCTTCAACGCCTGAACGCGTGGCGTCCACTTCGCCCGATCCATCATCGCCACCGCACGCCGTACTCGCGCCCCACTCCACCGGAATCGGCATGACCCCTCGTTCGCCCGCCATCGTCGCCGCCACCGCCGCCGGTGGCTTCGTGCTGCTCGACAGCCTGCGCATCTGGCTGCCTTCGCTGACCACGATCTTCGGCTCGGCCGGCACCACCTCGGCGATCGATCTGGCCGCATTCGCGCTGGCCTGGGTGGTGCCGTTGATCGTGCTGGTGCCGTGGGCGGCCGGAGGTCGGGGGCGGTGGTTGCCGCTGTTCGCCGCGTCGGTCGCGGTGGCGGCGCGGATCGTGTTGCAAAGCGTGAGCGAACCGCAGGTGCAGTTGTACGCAAGCTCCATCGCCGCGTGCGCATCGTTGCTGTGGTTGCTGGCGATCGCCGCGCGCGGATGGTCGCCGCGCGACGGCGCGGTCGGTGTGTCGATCGCGCTTGCGGCCACCACGCTCATGCAGTTGGCCAACGGCGGCGTCGATCTGAGCTGGCAACCGGCGTGGTCGGCGTGGCCGCTGCTGTCGCTCGCCGCGGCGATCTGGTTGGCGGGTTGCTGGCAAGCCCGCGACCAGCACGGCGAAGCGGGCGCGGCGCTGTGGTTCGCCGCGGTACCTGCGCTGGTGCTCGGCGGCCTGATCACCATCGCGATCGGCCGCACCTGGACCGGACTGGATTGGCCGCCGCCTTGGTGGGGCGGCGCCTTGATCGGCATCGCGGCGATGGCCGGCGTGCTGATCGCATTGCGCGGTGGTTGCGCGCGCAACGGCCGGTGGCTGGCGCCGCTGCTGCTGATCGCGACGGCGCTGGCCGATCTGCCGCGCGACGGCGAAGCGTTTCCGTCCTGGATCGCGCTGCCGCAAGCGCTGTTGGCCCTGCTGATTCCCGCCGCCCTCGCCCAGGCCGCGCAGGCGCGCGCGGGCGGCGCGCTGCAGCGCGGGTTCGCCGCTTACCTGGGCCTGCTGCTCGGCTTCGTGCTGGCGGTGGTCTATTACGTCGCCTTCGATATGGTGCTGCCGATACCGCGGCCCGCATTCGTGCTCGCCATCGCGGCCCTGGTCGCGGCAGCGGCGCTGACCCGAAGCGCGGCGCCGTCGCAAGCATCGTCGCCCTGGGCGAAAGGCAGCGTGGCGTTAGCCGGCGCGGCCAGCGTCGCCGCCGCATTCGTCGGCGCGCCCGCACCGCCCGCGGTGTCGCAGCAAGCGGCCGCGTGGCCGCTGCGGGTCATGAGCTACAACATCCGCTACGGCATATCCGACGATGGACGCTTCGATCCCGACGCCATCGCCGAGGCCATCGCCGCGCAAGCGCCGGACATCGTCATGCTGCAGGAAGTCGACCGCGGCTTCCTGCTCAACGGCAGTCACGACGTGCTGGCGTCGTTGCAACGGCGGCTGCGCATGCATGTCTACTACAACCCGGCCAGCGAACCGCTGTTCGGCGACGCGATCCTGAGCCGATGGCCGCTGCACGACCTGCGCCGTGTCGCCCTGCCCGTCTACGACGTGGCTACCCGGCCGGGCTCGCTCAGCGGCGTACTCGCGCTCGACGACGGCGGCGAAGTGCTGCTCGCGGTCAGTCA
This sequence comes from Lysobacter sp. CA199, assembly GCF_052078715.1. Classification (NCBI taxonomy): domain Bacteria; kingdom Pseudomonadati; phylum Pseudomonadota; class Gammaproteobacteria; order Lysobacterales; family Lysobacteraceae; genus Lysobacter; species Lysobacter sp. CA199. The sequence goes on from NZ_JBQJIL010000020.1 coordinate 60,379, forward strand.
CCTGCACGAGAAAGAAGGCGGCGTGGACGTCCGGCAAGTGCGCGATCTCGCCGCTCACCTCGTCGCGCGCATGGACCGCGAACGCCGGCCGTTGATTCTGGCCGGCGATTACAATCTGGAGCCCTCCGATCCGCGGCTGCGTCCGATCCTGACTAGGCTGCGCGACGGCTTGGCCGCGGCCCGCCCCTTGCCGACCTGGCCCGCGGCGCGACCGGTGCAGCAACTCGATTATCTGTTCCTCTCGCCCGAACTGCGCGCCAGCGGCATCATCGCGCCGGCCACGGTCGCCTCGGATCACTTGCCGGTGGTAGCCGATATCGGACGCAAGACCGGGCCCTGAGCCGGTGGACGCCGCTGCGCCGCTGGCGCGGCAACCGCCCCCAAAACGCCCGTCTCCCGCCCGACGCGTTGCAATGGCCTCGCCCGGGAGGCGTTTGCGCGCGCCGCGACGGTGTATAACGGCGCTGCTCAGAACCAGGAATGCAGCATGGACCGCCGCTTGTACCAGGTCGCGGACGACTTCGAAGCGATCATCCGCATCTACACCTTCGCCGAAGGCGGCCGGATATCCGCGCCGCTCAACGGGATTCGCTGGGATTTCGGCTACGCCGACGACTCGTTCGCCGACGGCCTGTACATGATCTGGCCGGACTTCCTCGACGAATCGGGTCAGTCGATGCCCTGCGACACGCCGCTGCCGATCGACGTCGAACTGCCGGCCCGCATGACGGTAGTCGTCGATGAGATGCGTCGCGAAGTGCACCGGGACCGAATTCGCCCGGGCGTGACGTTCTATTGCCACGAAGGACCAAAACGAGTCGCGGTCGGACGGGTGACCCGGATCACCGGGCTGCACGACGAACACGCGCCGCGCGCTTGAACCCGTCGGCCGCTCCGACCGCACAACGTCTTCAGCGCTTACCCGCGCGCTTATCGAACAAGCGCTTGGCCATCGAAGCGTCGTCGCCGCTCTCCGCTCAAGGCTCGACCGTGGCGGTCTTCGCATTCGAATCCACCACCACGGTTCCCCTCGCGAAGCGCCGCGTCCATACGCCCGGCGAGCGCTGCACGGCGGCGGCGCTCGGCGCGCCCAGATCGAACACCCATGCGGCGTTGTAAGGATCCTGGCCCGTATCCGGTCCGCCGCCGGTCGCGTAAGCGAAGGCTCCGGCAATCGCCGGGTCGTACCAGAGCAAGTACGAGGCGCGCGTGTAGCGCATCTTGGCGGTCGCCTGCCAGCCGCCCGCGTGAGGGAAGGCATAGAACGCAATCCCGGCCTGCATGATGTCGCGGTGAAGCGCGGCCATCCACGCCCAATCGGCGCCGCCGAGCAAGCCCTTGTTGATATCGCCCTCGCCGGGCGCATCGCCGCTCGGCCACGATTGATAGTGCTCTCTGGCATACGCGCCGGCGAGCCTTGACCTGACCTGAAAAAACTGATCCAGATCGATTGTTCATAAACTATGACCAAGGAGATTTGGACCATGCCCAAGAAGCGCTTTAGTTCCGAAGAGATCATCCACAAGCTGCGAGAGGCCGAGGTGC
>NZ_JBQJIL010000021.1:0-52961 GCF_052078715.1 Lysobacter sp. CA199
CACCTCGGCCTCTCGCAGCTTGTGGATGATCTCTTCGGAACTAAAGCGCTTCTTGGGCATGGTCCAAATCTCCTTGGTCATAGTTTATGAACAATCGATCTGGATCAGTTTTTTCAGGTCAGGTCAGCCTGACGCCTCAGCCACTTCGACATAGTCGCACTTCTCGCTTGCCGCCACGTGCAGTGCAGCCGCCTCGCGGATTGACTGTAGGCGAGACCATGACGAACCGAGCTTCCGCGCAAGCTTCGGGAAGTCCGCCTTATCGTCGGCTTCAAAGACGTAGGGAGACACCTTAGCCCTTGGATCAACCGCACGAGACGGAAGCGTACTGCTTGTTGGTGCGCCATCACGCCTGCCCACGAAAGGCGCAATCAGGGCTAGGACAACGAAGCCTAGGAACACCATGAGGATCACCAGGAGGCACCCTGACGACCTTTTGAGTTTGGCGCCGCACTTCGGACAAGCATCCACCTTCGCGCTCATCTCCCCGCCACATTGCTTGCACTTCACAATAGCCATTGGTTCCCCTATGTCGTGTGGTCATGCGGCCATAGGCACCCGCCAATGTGCCTATAGGCCGTGGACTATAGGCTACACGGAAACGACATTCGCCACATGGCGAAGTCGGACCCACAGGACATTGGCGCGATCTTCGGTGGCGTACTGCAACGCCATCGAGCGCGCGCTGGCCTGAATCAAGAAAATTTGGCCTTCGGAGCGGGCGTGGACCGCACCTTCGTTTCACGCCTTGAGCGTGGTATCAGGCAGCCTACGATCACCACCCTGATTGGACTGGCCGATGCGCTGGGCATATCTGCGTCCATCCTCGTCCAGGAGACCGAGGCGGAGTACAAGCGTATAAAACCGCGCAAGTAGATCAGAGGCACCTGAAAGGAGGCATCTATCTCAGAGTGCCTCGTCATGGCAATTTTCAGGGCACCGACGTCAGCCCGATTAAATCTTTCGAGAGGCGGAGGCAAAATTGCCTCGCGGCCTGACTGCCTCTGCACGCAGCCGCACGCCCCAAACTTCCCCCTACCCACCCCGCCAGCATGCCGCCAAGGCGAACAGGCGGCCTTACAGGCTCAAATAGCCACGCAGCCGATGCCAAGAACATCGCCCGCCCCTTAAGGCCACTGCCGCTCCTGTCAACGCCCCCGTATTCCGTGGTCGTTGTTTTCCGGTTGCTTGACGGTTTGAGGTGTCGGTATCGGAGGTTTACACGCCGGAGCAACCGGGGAGCGTAAGCACGCCGATAAACAAGAACATCACCGCAATGATCACAGCGGCTGCGAAGGTGCTAACGCCGCACCAGAGAGAACGCAGCCGAAATGCCGAAACGCCCAGCAAAATGCAACCAAGAGCCCCGACCATGACTGCGGCCAGCAGAACCCACGCTCCTACAGGTTGGCAAAGGTAGGCGCGGGTGAGATAGACGCCGCCTGCGTAGATTGCTAGGCACGCCACAAAGAGCACTATCGGCGTTTTTAGCCCTTGAGCCGCCTGGTTGCTGCCTTTCATAGTTCGTTGCCAGGGTGCGGTAGCGATCAGCGCCCGCAGATGTAGGGATGAGCCGTAAAGGCCAGCGTTCGATTAGCGTCCGCGGCAATGGCCGCGGCATCACCGAAGGCTTTGTAGGCGATGGTGCCGCGCACTAGCTGGCCCGGCTCAATGCGCACCTCGCCGCATCCACCAGGGCAATACGCACTGCCCGTCGGCAACAAGCTTTTCGGGCCGGTTGCAGTGTTCAACACCGCACCATCGAACCCAGCCGGCAAGCCGGCTTCGGCCGGCCAGCTTTCCTTCGACAAACAAAGTGCGACAACGGCCTTGGACATCAGCACCAGGTCGAATCGCCGCTGACTAGGATTGTCGGTAATGGCCAGGGTGAAGTCTGTGTCCGGTGCCCAGCGAATGGCGGCTATCGTCGCGCAACCGGCGACTACCAAGGCAGCCGCGAGAAAGATCAGGCGATATTTCACCGTGCCTGATCCATTAAGTGGTCAGGATTAACCAGGCGTTGTGGTGAGGGGAGAGATTGAAAGATTTGCTGCTGCGCCGGGGTGCCGAATTTGTAAGCCGAGACCCCGTTGACCTTTTGGTCGGTATAACCGAGTGCGGCATGTCCGGTTTCGTGCCCAACACCCCACGCCAGCACGGAGCGACTATTGAACCCGGAATGATTGAGATTAACGATCACCTGGGTCGGGCCGCTGGTCGGCACACCTGCCAGCACATCGGGGGTCATGTTGCTGTAGGCCGCTGTCATCGCAGTAGCCGTCATGCCGTTGGCAGGGATAGCGTTGGGGCCGGTGTCGCGAAGGGTCGATGCCATCGTGGACATATCGCCTGCCACCTGGGCCAGGTTGGCAGGTGTCGCAGACCCTGCGCCGAAGTTCTTCTCGAACGTCCGCTCGACACCAGCCAATCCCTTACCCGTTTGAAGGGCATTGGTGATTTTCCCAGCAGCCTTCTCAAGGCTGCCGGCCGCACTTTGTTGTGCGCGATCGAACTTCTTCCATTGTTTGTCGTCGAAGCCGGTTCCTCGGCTCAAGCGACCATCTGGATCGGTGAAACGATAAGGGTTGTTATTGGCATAGTGGTAGCGGTTGAAGTTCGCGCCGTTGTTTGGGTTCGCCTGCACGGGATCACCCGAGACGAAACGGGCATGCGCGCTTCCCGTAGCCAACAGCAGCGCCAGAAATCCAGTTTTCAGATATGTGCTCTTGCTCATGGTCGCCCGCCTCGCCCCTTCTCGCGTTGGATGGATTGTAGATACTTTTCTTCCTGCTCGGGCGTCTTGGGCGCCCAGCCCAGTTCCTCGGCCTTGGAGAACCAGGCCAGGTTCTCCCGGCTCAGCCGCTGGAAGTCGGCCTGCTTGTCCTTGGGGATATCCACCGGCCGGGGATACTTGCTGACGTAGCGGTCTTGAAGTTGAAGGTAGTAGGCGTTGGCCTTGTGGATGATAGCCACCGTGTCCTTGGGGTTGGCAGCCAGGGCCATTTCGGCCACGGCCAGCAGATCGCCCCCGCGTTTCTGTGCTGCGTATTGCTCCATGAGGGTGCTTGCCATGACGCCAACGGCTTCGCGCGGGGACAAGGGACGCAGATAGATTTCGTTCTGGATGGCAAGCGGGCCGATGCCGGTTTCCCGCTCATAGCTGCTGTCGGCCTTGAAGCCGCCGGCGGTGGCTTCGACATTGAGCCAACGCCCTTCGTCATCCACAAACTTGACCATGACATGGTCGGGCGCGGTTGCCAGCGCCATGATCAAGCCCAACCGCTGGCCCAGGATGGCAACAAGGATCGGCATAGACACGCAGTTGCCCTTGCGCGTCCTCAGATAGGTTGCCAGCAGCTTGTTCTGGCGGTTCTTGCCGAGTGGGTCGTTCAGATCGTACGAAAAGGGCTTGCTGCCGTTCCAGGGGCCGGGCTTATAGAGCGTATCCAGCAGCACATCCAGTTCGGCGCGTTTGGTCAGGCCGACAGGCGTGCGCTGCTTGATGGCTTTGGTCAGCGCGTCGAGTTCGCGCAACACTGCGGCCTTGTCCGTCGAAGGATCGATCAGGCGATCAATCGTCAGCTTGGCATCGGCCAGGTCGATCTGGTCTTCAGGCGTCTGAAACAGCGCGTGCAGCGGGGCAAGTTGTTTGCTTGATTGAGCGGAGGCAGCCGCGCCCACATTCGCCATTCCGAATATGAAGATGGCGCCAAGCGTGAGAAGTAATGACCGCATTCCCTATGCCCCCTATCCTTCCGCGATGCTAGCCAGCCCTTGGGCCTTTGTCCATCGGGGCTAGGTGCCAACCAGCTTACGCGTCCGGCGTTTCTGGCCGGCGGCCCTGCCAGCCCCGACGGTAGCGCATAGCCTGTGCGGCCATACGCGCCGCCTGCACGGCATGCGCAACGCGCTGCCAGCCGGCGGTGCGTGCACCCATAGCCCGTCAAACTTTGATAGGGCCGAACATCCCTGTGTAGATCAGGGCATTCCAGATCTTCTTTATCGCCTGCCCGGTCTCTTGGCTCACAAAAAGTGACGACCGACTGCCGTGCGGCCTGCCGAGGAAATAGGGTCGCATCGACTCCCACGTCTCGGCGACTTCTGCCCACTGCCAACACGGTATCTCCTTATCTAGGAGCAAGGGCATAGCAATGGGCAACGGAATCATCCCATCCATGCCAAGAGACTTTTCCCAGTTGCACTTGACGAGTATTGGAGTGGCGTTCGGGTTGTATAGCTGCACATCCAGCTTTTCCGCCGTAATCGTGGCGATGGGGTGATAGGGAAATGCAGCAACCGAGTCAATAACGTCCTGACCGTCGCCATAAGGGCAAGTAATAAACCCCTTGGCGAAGAATCTGGTGTGGTCGAGACCTTTGTAGCCGCACTGCTCGCTTGGCGTCGTCGTCGGGTGGCGGCTGTCGTGGTTGTAGACCAGCGGGTGCCAAGTGGGGTAGCTATCAACCACAGGGCCAAGCTCATCAATGATGTCCCGCAAGGCCTCTCTACTCCGCGCCCGCTGTGCCTCGTCAGCGTCCCGCGCTCGCGGGACGAGATAGGCCTCTACTTCCTCAAGCCCGATTCGTGCTGCTTCGTCTGCTCTGAATGCCATGTTGCGCTCCGTGTCTGACCTGCCTACGCATGGTTAGTCATGTTTGCGAATAAATCAAGCATTCTGTGCGAAATACTGAAATATCACGCATAGCATCGGAGCTTCACGACGCCGCAGACAAAGAAAAAGCCCCGAAGCCTATCGGCTCGGGGCCCTTGTGTATGGCGGTGGGTCAGGGATTCGAACCCTGGAAGGGGTCACCCCCTTGCTAGTTTTCAAGACTAGTGCCTTCAACCGCTCGGCCAACCCACCATTCTGCAATGTGCTTACGGGGCGCTTACTCGGTGCAGTGGGAGCCTCGCGTCGTATCCGCTAACCCATTGTTCTAGAAATATTTTAACTACTCCCTCGCCACCGGCACGCCGGTTTTCAAGACCGCTGCCTTAAACCACTCGGCCATCTCTCCGTTGCAGGCGCGGGCCGTGTATCCCGCGCGGAACTCAACACGAAACCTGGTTTCGCGAAGGGGCTTCGATGCATCGCCCTGCACACCCGGCTTTGCGCCGGACGCGCGCTATTGTCTCACGCCGGGGCGGAAATCTTCACCGGCTTGTCGGCTTTCTTGCCGTCGCGGCCGGCGATGCTGTCCGGGCACGGGCCGCCGCCCTTGATGTCGCTGCACTGCAGGCGCGCGGATTCGACCAAGGACGGCGCTTTCTCGGCCAGGAAGTCGATGAACACCCGCACCGCCGGGAGCAGGCCGCGGCGCGAGGCGAACACGGCGTGGAAGATGCCCTGCGGCAGGCGCCAGTTGGGCAGCACCACTTCCAGGTCGCCACGGCGCACGGCTTCGGCGCAGACGGTTTCCGGCAGCAGGGTGATGCCCACGCCCTGCTCGGCCAGCGCCATCAGCATCGGGAAATCGAAACCCATCACCCGCGGCTTGAGTTCGATCTTGCGCACCTCGCCGTCGGGACCGTGCAGTTCCCAACGCTGACGCGCATCGTCCTCGCTGACGCTGAGGGTGACGTGATCGGCCAGTTCGTCGGGATTGCTCGGACGGCCCATCCGGGTCAGGTATTTCGGGCTGGCGACCAGCAATTCCTGGATCTGGCCGAAGCTGCGCATCACCAGGCTGCCGTCGTCGTCGAGCTTGGAACGCACGCGCAGGGCGACGTCGACGCCCTCGTTGATGATGTCGACGCGACGGTTGCTGACGTGCAATTGCACGCGCACCTGCGGGTACTTGGCCAGAAACTCGGGCAGCAATTTCGGGATCTGCTGCTGGGCCAGACCGACCGGGACGCTGACCCGGATCACCCCGCGCGGTTCGGCGCTGAGCCGGTCGACCACTTCGCGCGCCGCCTGGGCCTCGGCGAGCATCGATTGGGCGTGGCGATACACGCTGTTGCCCACTTCGGTGACGGCGAAACGGCGGGTGGAACGCTGCAACAGGCGCACGCCCAGATCGGTTTCCAACTGGCTGATACGGCGGCTCAGACGCGACTTGGGAATGCCCAGCGCGCGCTCGGCGGAGGCAAAACCGGCGTGGTCCACGACCATCGCGAAGTAGTACAGGTCATTGAGATCGTGCATGGCGATAGTTCCACAATTAGAACAGCGAGTGATATTTAACCAGCTTTATCCCACGACCGCAACGATGCAGACTTTGCTCCAACGCGGCGACGCCCGATTTCCAGCCTAACGAGGCCCACCATGAAGCTGCTGCATATCGATTCCAGCGCCCTGGGCGCGAATTCCGTGACCCGTGAGCTGTCCGCGGCGGTCGCGGCTCGTTGGCAGGACACCCTGCCGGGCCTGACCGTGGACTACCGCGATCTGGACACCGATCCGATTCCGCATCTTACCGGTCGTTCCCTGGCCAAGGCCGATCCGGCCGAAACCGAGGAATCAGAGCGCATATTGCAACAATTCCTGGCGGCCGACGTGATCGTATTGGGTGCCCCGATGTACAACTTCGGCATTCCTTCCACGCTCAAGGCCTGGATCGACCGGATCGCGGTCGCCGGCAAGACCTTTCGCTATACCGCCGAGGGCCCCGAAGGCCTGGCCAAGGGCAAGAAGGCGATCATCGTCAGCGGCCGCGGCGGTCTGCACAGCGGCCAGCCCAGCGATTTCCAAGAGACCTACCTGCGTCACGTACTTGGTTTCATCGGCGTGACCGATGTCGAGTTCGTGCGTGCCGAGGGTGTGTCTTACTCACCTCAGCATCGTGCCGATGCGCTTGCGGCCGCGCATGCTTCGATCGCGCAGCCGCAGCGAATGGCGGCCTGATGTTCCGTGTCTGTCCCGCTGTAACCGCATAGCTCCTGATGCAACGTGCGGATCCAAGCCCGGCGTTCCCTCCCCCACGCCGGCATTCGCCGGGTCCTGACCGACCCGGCTTTTTTATGAGTCAGCGTTTCGCGGGGCCTGGCATCCATGCACGCGACACCCAGCAACGGCCCAGCAGATAGCCGGCGATAAAGCCCAGCGCCGCCCCGGCCGGCAGCGACAACAACGTGATGAGAACGCCAGGATCTTCCAGGGGACCACCGATCCAAGCCGGTATCGACCATGCCACGGCGATCAACGCCAACCCGGTCGGCACGCCAACCACAATGCCTAGCGCCGCGCGTGCGGCCAGCCCCAGATTCGTCAGCGGCCGCTCGCGTTTGCGATTGACCCGATACAACAACGCGAACTGCACGGCCATCCACACCGCCAGCAGCGGCAAGACGATGCTGGCGATCGCGAACGCATCGCTGAGCCAACCCATTGCGCCATCTCCTTGTCGAGCCGTGACGCGATGCCGCGATGCGGCGGCCACAGCCCGCGCGAGGATCAGGCCAGGGTTTCCAGCCCACCCATATAACGCCGCAGCGCCTGCGGCACGGTGATCGAGCCGTCGGCGTTCTGATAGTTCTCCATCACCGCGATCATCGCCCGGCCGATGGCGACGCCGGAGCCGTTGAGCGTATGCACCGGCTCGGGCTTGCCGGTGGCCGGATTGCGCCAGCGCGCCTGCATGCGCCGGGCCTGAAACGCCTCGCAGTTGGAGCACGAGGAAATTTCGCGGTAGCTGTTCTGGCTCGGCAGCCACACTTCCAGATCGTAGGTCTTGGTCGCGGAGAAGCCCATGTCGCCGGTGCACAACAGCATGCGGCGATACGGCAAGCCCAAGGTTTCCAGCACCACTTCGGCGCAGCGGGTCATCCGCTCGTGTTCGGTGTAGCTGTCCTGCGGGCGGGCGATGGTGACCAGTTCGACCTTCTCGAACTGATGCTGGCGGATCATGCCGCGAGTGTCGCGGCCGGCGCTGCCGGCCTCGGCGCGGAAACACATCGAGTGCGCGGTCATGCGCAGCGGCAACGCGGCGTCTTCGACGATCTCGTCGCGCACGATATTGGTCAGCGGCACTTCCGAGGTCGGGATCAGATAGCGTTTGCTTGCGCTCTCGCCTTCGCCGACCAGGGTCGCGAACAGATCGTCCTCGAACTTGGGCAACTGGCCGGTGCCGCGCATGGAATCGGCGTTGACCAGCAGCGGCACGTTGGTTTCCTGGTACTCGTGCTGCTCCACGTGCAGGTCGAGCATGAACTGCGCCAGCGCGCGGTGCAGCCGCGCCAACTGGCCACGCAGCACGGTGAAGCGCGCGCCCGACAACTTGGCCGCGGTTTCCGCGTCGAGCCAGCCGTGGCGCGCGCCGAGTTCGACGTGATCCTTGACCTGGAAATCGAATTCGCGCGGCGTGCCCCAGCGATGCTGTTCGACATTGCCGCTCTCGTCCGCGCCGAGCGGCACCGAGTCGTGCGGCAGATTGGGGATACCCAGCGCGATCGCCTCGATCTCGGCCTTGATCGCGTCCAGACGCGCCTCGCCGAGCTTCTGCTCGTCGCCCATGCTCGACACCTGGGACATCTGCTCGGAGACGTCCTCGCCCTTGCTCTTGCGCTTGCCGATCTCGCCGGAAAGCTTGTTGCGCGAAGCCTGCAGTTCCTGGGTGCGCACCTGCACCATCTTGCGCTCGCTTTCCAGCGACGCCAGCGCCGCCGGGTCCAGGGCGTAGCCGCGGGTAGCGTGCAGACGGGCGGCGAGTTCGCCGGGCTGTTGGCGCAACAGGTTCGGATCGAGCATGACGTAGCCGGATGTGGCGGGGAGAACCGCAGATTATCGCGTCAAACCGGCTTTTTCGCGAACCGCGCCAATGCCCGCCGCGATCGGAGCGCCGTCCCGACGCGCCACGGCGCCGACGGCGCCTGCCGTTTCGTTGCAGAATGCACGCCATCACGAATTCGCCGTCACCCTTCCGACCCGCGAGCCGCCTGCCCTATGTCGACGCCTTCTCCCGCACCGCGCCGTTCCTTCGATATCGCTTCCTGGCTGCCCTCGGGCAAGGCTTGGTGGTGGGTGCTGGGCGCGTTCGCGATCGGTCTGACGCTGTTCGCCTGGGTCTGGTCGAGCAACCGCAATCGCAGCGACGGCTTCTACCGCGCCGGCGAAGGCGATGCGCCGCCGACCGCCACGCAGCCGTTCTACGCGCCGCTGCCGGCACCCGCGCCCGCCGACGGCAGCGCCCCCGCGGCGCCGCAACCGACGCCGGCCGCGGCTCCGGACAGCGCGCCGGAAGAACAGCCGCGACTGGTCGAGAACCCCAATCCGCCGGCGCCGCCGCAATCGCTGCCGAACCCGACCGCGCAGGCGCCGGCCGCTCCCAGCGGAGCGCATGTCCCGGCCGCGCCGTTGCCGGGCAATCGCCCGCCGCAGTACCCGACCGCGTCGCTGCGCCGCGGCGAAGGCGGCACGGTGCGGATCCGCGTGCGGCTGACCGAACAAGGCGCCATCGAAGACGCCGAAGTGGCGGAAGGCAGCGGCTCGCGCGCGCTCGACCGCGCCGCGGTCGGCGCCGTGCGCGGCTGGCGCTTCCGTCCGGCCACGCGCGGCGGCCGGCCGGTCGCCGATACGGTGATCGTGCCGATCACCTTCAATCCCGAGCAATAAGCGCGACGATCAACGCGTGGCCACTGAAGCCTGTCCGCACCCAGTCCCACGGCCTGGCCCTCGCCCCGCTCGAATCGCCCGTTGAATCGCCCCTGAACCGCATACACGCTGCGTTCACCATCGGCTAACGGCGCGACTTAGAAGCTCGCCCTCCGCGATCCCATTCCCCCGGGGATCGCCGCAAGGAGGTCGGCATGAGCAACCCATCACATTCCATCGATCCCAATACGCGCGAACACGTTATGCCCCCGCCGGACCCCGCCGCGCCGGAAGCGGCGGCGCTGGAAGCTTCGCCGGGCCGCACCGGGCTGTGGCTGCTGATGCTGTTGCTCGGGGCGACGCTCCTGGGCTGGTACCTGTACGGCAAGCGCCCGGCCCCGCCGCCGCCGGCCGCGGCGCATCCGGTGGTGACCCTGCCGCCGGCCCAAGGCAGCGCGGAGCAGAACGCCGCGGTGGCCTCCAGCGATGCGGCCAAGAAAGCCGCCGTGACCAAGGCCAAGGCGGCTCAAGCCAAGGCCGTGGCGGCCAAGCCGCGTTCCACCCAGGCCCGGCCGATCGCCAGCCGCAGCCCGGAACCGCGTTACCCGGCCACGGCGCTGCGTCGCGGCGAGGCCGGCACGGTGGTGCTGCGGATCAACGTCGGCGCCGACGGCGTCCCCGACGACGTCGCGGTGGCGCGCCGCAGCGGCTCGCGCGAACTCGATCGCGCGGCGATGCTCGCAGTGCGCGACTGGCGCTTCAAGCCGGCGACCCGCAACGGCCGCGAAGTGGCCTCGGTGGTGGAGCAGCCGGTGGAGTTTCGTCCGGGTCAATGAAACCGCGTCACATCCGAAGGCCGACCCAGCCTCGACCATGGTGGCGAACTGCGGTAACGACGCATGTAACTTACCCGCACGCAACTGTGATCGAACCATCCTGACAGTCGCAAGCGCATAGAACGGCGGCCCCTGGGCCGCCGTTTTTTCGGCCAGCGCGCCAAAGATTAAGCCGCGATCCGAACGAAAAGCGTCGGGGCTGAAAGCCCCTCCCACAAAAGACCTCCAACAGTAACCGGTACTGAAAAAAGCCAGTCCCGGAAACGACGACGGCGGCTCAAGGCCGCCGTCGCTTGCATCCAGTTTGAAACATCATTCTTACGCGGCGGGCGAAACTCGCATCCCCGCCTTCGCCGCCAAGGCCTCGAAGCCCGGAAACGAGGTCGCCACATTCGCCACATCGCCGATGCGCACCTCGCCCGAAGCCAATTGCGCGGCGATCGACAGACTCATCGCGATACGGTGATCGCCGTGGCTGTCGACGCTGCCGCCGTGCAGCGCGCCGCCGTCGATGATCGCGCCGTCCGGCGTCTCCTCGATCCGTGCGCCGAGCGCGCGCAGGCCGGCGGCCATGGTCGCGATGCGGTCCGATTCCTTGACCCGCAACTCGGCCGCGCCGCGGATCACGCTGCGGCCTTGCGCGACAGCCGCGGCGGCGAACAACGCCGGAAACTCGTCGATCATGTCCGGTACCAGCGCTTCGGGCACTTCGATGCCGCGCAAAGGCGCATACCGCACGCGCAGATCGGCGACCGGTTCGCCGCCTTCGGCGCGCGGGTTTTCCTCGACGATGTCCGCGCCCATCAGCCGCAGCGCGGCCAGCAGACCGGTGCGGCGCGGGTTCATGCCGACCGCTTCGAGCAGCAGCTCCGAACCCGGCACCACGCTCGCGGCGACCAGGAAGAACGCGGCCGAGGAAAAATCCGCCGGTACCGCGACATCGGTCGCGCGCAGCGTGTGGCCGCCACTGAGCCTGGCATAGCCGGGCGAGAACTCGATCGGCCAGCCGAACGCGGCGAGCATGCGCTCGGTGTAATCGCGGGTCGGATGCGGTTCGTGCACCACGGTCTCGCCGCGCGCATACAAACCGGCCAACAGCAGCGCCGACTTCACCTGCGCGCTGGCGACCGGCAGGGTGTACTCGATGCCGAGCAAGGCGCGGCCGCCCTGGATGCGCAACGGCGGCAAACCGCCCTGCTGCGTATCGATGCGCGCGCCCATCGCCGCGAGCGGTTCGGTCACCCGGCGCATCGGCCGTTTGGACAAGGACGCATCGCCGATCAATACGCTGTCGAAGGCCTGTCCCGCCAGCGCGCCGGCGAGCAGGCGCATGCCGGTGCCGGCGTTGCCGCAATCCAGCGGCGCATCGATGCCGCGCAGGCCGTGCAGACCGACGCCGTGGACGATGCGTTCGCTCGCGCTCGGAGTTTCGATGCGCACGCCCAGGCGTTCGAACACCCGCGCGGTGGCGCGGGTGTCTTCGCCTTCGAGAAAACCGGTGACGCGGGTGACGCCCTGCGCGAGCGCGCCGAGCATCACCGCGCGATGCGAGACCGACTTGTCGCCGGGCACGCGCAGCGAGCCGCGCAACGGCGCGCCCGCGCCGGCGATCCACGCCTGTTGCGCGTCGCCGCCGTGATCCGCGCTGGCCGCGCTCATGCCAGCACCTCGTCGAGCGCGGCGAGCAAGCGGCGATTCTCGTCGGGCGAACCGACGCTGATGCGGATGCAATCGGCCAAGCCATAACCGCCCATCGGCCGCAGGATCACCCCGCGTTCGACCAGCGCCGCTTCGACCTGCGACGTACGCGCGCCGAATTCGACCAGCACGAAATTGGTCTGCGACGGAAACACGCGCAGGCCGCGCTTGGTCAGCGCTTCGGCCAACCAAGCGCGTTGTTCGGCGTTGCGCGCGCAGGCCCACTGCAGATGATCGGTATCGCCGAGCGCGGCTTCGCACGCGGCCAGCGCCGGGCCGTTGACGTTGAAGCTCTCGCGCAGACGCTCCATCACCGCGACCAATCCCGGCTGCGCCAGCAGATAGCCCACGCGCAGGCCGGCCAAACCATAGGCCTTGCTGAAGGTGCGGGTCACCACGAGATTCGGATAACGGTCGAGTACGCTCAGCGCGCTGACGTAGTCCGGGGCTTCGGCCATTTCGGCATAAGCCTCGTCCATCACCACGATGACTTCGCTCGGCACCCGGTCCAGGAACGCGACCAAGTCGTCGCGGCCGAACCAGGTGCCGGTGGGATTGTTCGGATTGGCGAGGAACACCAGCTTGGTGTCCGCGCCGATCGCCGCGGCGATCGCACCCAGGTCGTGGCCGTTGGCCATCGCCGCATCGCGCGGCAACGCCTCGACGATGCGCATCTGCGCGCCGGCGGCCTGGGTCGACAAAGCGAACACGGCGAAGCCGTAGCGCGAGAACACGATATCCTCGCCCGGTCCCGCGAACACTTGTCCCAATTGCATCAACAACTCGTGCGAACCGTTGCCGAGCTGGATCTGCTTGACGTCCACGCCGTGCCGGGCCGCGAGCGCGCGCTTGAGATCGGCGCCGAGCGGATCGGGATAACGGTGCAGCGCGTGCAGGCAATCCAGGATCGCTTCGCGCGCGGCCGGCGACGGGCCGTAGGGGTTTTCGTTGGAACCCAACTCGGCCAGATTCGCCTCGCCGAAACGCTTGCGCAGGGCCACCAGATCATGGCCCGGATCGTAAGCCTTCAGGCGCTGCACGCCCGGTTGCGCGCGCGCGGCGAACCAGGCTTCACTGAAGCGAGCCTCAGCGAAAGCCGACGCCTGCGATTGCGGTGCCGCCTGACTCATGCGATCGCCACCGGGTAGGAACCCAGAACCTTGACCTCGTGCGCGAGTTCTTGCAGTTCGTCCAGGGCTTCGCGCATCGCCGGCTCCTGCACGTGGCCGCCGATATCGACGAAGAACGCGTACTGCCAGCGGCCGGTATGGCCTGGGCGCGATTCGATCCGGTTCATGCTCAGGCCGCGCTTGGCGAACGGCGAGAGCACATTGTAGAGCGCGCCCGGCTCGTCCTTGATGAAGATCAGCAGCGAGGTGCGGTCGTTGCCCGACGGGGTGAACAGTTCGCGGCCGATCACCAAGAAACGCGTCGTGTTGTCGGGCCTGTCTTCGATCGGCCCTGCGACATTGCGCAGGCCGTAGATATTGCCCGCGCTGGCGCCGGCGATCGCCGCCGCGTCGTCGGCGTTGCGCGCGCGGCGCGCAGCTTCGGCATTGCTCGACACGGCGATCTTTTCGGCCTTGGGCAGGTACTGGCGCAGCCAGGCCTTGCACTGCGCGAAGGACTGCGGGTGCGAATAGACGCGCTCGATGTCCTCGATCCGGCCGCTGCGCGAAAGCAGATGCTGATGCACGCGCAGCTCGACTTCGCCGCTGATCTTGAGCTTGGAGGTCAGGAACATATCGAGGGTCGACTGGATCGTGCCCTGGGTGGAATTCTCCACCGGCACCACGCCGAAATCGGCGCTGCCGGCTTCGACTTCCTGGAACACTTCCTCGATGCTCGCCAGCGGCAGGCCGTGGATCGAATGACCGAAGTGTTTGTACACCGCCTGCTGCGAATGGGTGCCTTCCGGGCCGAGGAAGCCGATCTTCAGCGGCTCCTGCTGGGCCAGACAGGCCGACATGATTTCGCGGAACAGCCGCACCAGCACTTCGTCGTTGAGCGGGCCGTCGTTGCGGTCGACCACCCGGCGCAGCACCTGGGCCTCGCGCTCGGGGCGGTAGTAATCCACCGCCGCGGCGAGCTTGCCCTTGGCCTTGCCGACCTGGTTGGCGAACTGCGCGCGCTCGCCGATCAGTTCCTGGATGTGGCGGTCGATGCCGTCGATGCGTTCGCGCAGCGTGGCCAGATCGGGCAATGCTACGGCGGGCGAAGCGTCTTCGACCTTGGCCGGTTTCGGCTTGGCGATCTTCTTTTCCACCGCCGCCTTCGAAGCGACGGCCGGTTTCTGCTTACCGGCCTTGGCCGGCTTGCTCGTGTTTGATTTGGTCTTGCGGGACTTGTCGGTCATTTTCGTCTCATCGCTTCCGAAGGGGCTTCTATGCCATCCCTGGCGGAACATGACTGCCTTCGGATAGCCCGGCCCGGCCATCCATGGCCGGGCGTTCGCCGCCGCGGCCGATGCCGACAGGGCATCGGCCAAGCGCGGCTACTCACCCATGCCGTTGTTGGAAATCTTGCATGAAGGACGCCAACGCCTGAACACCCTTTTCCGGCATCGCGTTGTAGATCGAAGCGCGCATGCCGCCCAGGGCGCGGTGGCCCTTGAGCGAGATCAAGCCCGCCGCTTCGGCTTCCTTGAGGAAGGGCTTGTCGAGCGCTTCGTCCTTGAGGAAGAACGGCACGTTCATGCGCGAACGCGCGGCCGTGGCGACTTCGTTACGATAGAAACCGCCGGAGGTGTCGATCACCCCGTACAACAGCGCCGACTTGCGCGCGTTGCGCTTGGCGAATTCTTCCACGCCGCCTTCGGCCAGCATCCACTTGAACACCAGGCCCGCCAGATACCAGTTATAGGTCGGCGGCGTGTTGAGCATCGACTCGCCCTTGACGTGGGCGCGGTAATCGAAGATTTCCGCGCGCGGCTGGCCGGCGCGTTCGAGCAGCTCGCGCTTGACGATGACCACGCTGACGCCGACCGGGCCGAGGTTCTTCTGCGCGCCGGCGTAGATCACGCCGAACTTGGACACGTCCAGCGGCTCGGACACGATCGAGGAGCTGAAGTCGGCCACGAGCGGAACGCTGTCGGTGTCGGGGATGTCGCGGAACTCGACGCCATGGATGGTTTCGTTGGCGGTGTAGTGAACGTAGGCCGCGTCCTTGGACAGATTCCATGTATCGCGCGCCGGAATGTCGCGGAAACCGCCGGCCTCGCCGTTGGCGGCCACGTTCGCGCTGACGTAAGGCTTGACCTGCTTCAATGCGGTCTTGCCCCAGTGGCCGCTGACCACGTAATCCACGGCCTGGCCGGGGTTGGCGAAGTTCAGGGCGATCAGCGCCTGCTGCGCGGTCGCGCCGCCTTGCAGGAACATCACCGCGTAATCGTCCGGGATCGACATCAGCGCGCGCAGATCGCGCTCGGCCTCGGCGGCGACCTGGATGAACTCCGGTCCGCGGTGGCTGAGTTCCACGATCGAGGCCCCGGCGTTGTTCCACTCCAGCAGTTCCGACTGCGCCTGCAGCAAGACCGATTCGGGCAGGGTCGCGGGACCGGCACTAAAGTTGAAAGCGCGGGACATCGGTGGCTCCGGGGTTATGGGGTGGGCCCCGCAGTATGCCGCAGTGCAGCACCGTGTGTACGTGTCGTTACCTGCGCAACTTTTGCCGTCCTGGCTGCCTCTATCAGGTACCGGGCCGCGTATCGGAATACTTGCGCCCGGGCGGCGTCTCACAGCCGTCTTCCTTAGAAAGCACGTTATCGGAGCCGTCCCATGTCGTTGCGCGAAGTCCTCAAAATCCCCGCCTCCCGGATCACCGACGAGACCGTCTACCGCGAGCGCCGGCGTCTGTTGACGGCGCTGGCCCTGAGCCCGGCGCTCGGCCTGTCGGGCTGCGCCGAGGCCGAGGCCCCGCCGCCGCCCGCGGCCGCGCCGCCTAGTCCGGAACAGGTCAAGGCCGGGTTCCGCACCGACGAGCCCCTGACCCGCTACCAGGACGTCACCGGCTACAACAATTTCTACGAGTTCGGCACCGGCAAGGGCGACCCGTCGAGCGCGGCCAAGACCCTGCGTACCAGCCCGTGGACGGTCGCGGTGGGCGGCGCTTGCGCCAAGCCCGGCAAACTCGCGCTGGAGGATCTGATCAAGGGCCTGACGCCGCAGGAACGGGTCTACCGGCTGCGTTGCGTGGAAGGCTGGTCGATGGTGATTCCGTGGCTGGGCGTCCCGCTCGGCGACGTCCTCAAGCGCTTCGAGCCTACCTCCAAGGCCAAGTACGTCGCCTTCACCACCCTGGCCGACCGCAAGCAGATGCCGGGCATCGCCTACCCTTCGATCGACTGGCCCTACCGCGAGGGCCTGCGCATCGACGAGGCGATGCATCCGCTGACCCTGCTGGCGACCGGCTTGTACGGCAAGCCGCTGCCGCAGCAGAACGGCGCGCCGCTGCGGCTGGTGGTGCCGTGGAAGTACGGCTTCAAGAGCATCAAGTCGATCATCGCCATCACCTTCGTCGAAAAGCGGCCGGTGACCAGTTGGAACGAACTGCAACCCAGCGAATATGGATTTTTCTCCAACGTCAATCCCGACGTCGACCACCCGCGCTGGAGCCAGAAGACCGAGCGCCGCATCGCCGGCACCGGCAGCAAGCTGTTCGCCGACCGCGTTCCGACCCGTTTGTACAACGGCTACGGCGATCAGGTGGCCAGCCTGTATGCGGGGATGAACCTGCGGACCTGGTTCTGAGATGGCCGAGGATTCCGCAACACCGGCTGCGGCCTTCGCGCGCGCGGCGCGGCCGACACCGAAACGCAGAACCCCGCCCGGTGTGATCGCCGCCAAAGTCGCGGTTCACGCGCTCGCGCTTACGCCCGCCGCGATCCTGGCCTGGCAGATCCGCGAGGAGTTTCTTACCGGCACCGGCGGACTGGGCGCCGACCCGATCGCCGAGATCGAGCACCGATTGGGGCTGTGGGCCTTGCGCTTGCTGATGATCGCCCTGGCGGTCACGCCGCTGCGCCAGCTCACCGGTCAGGCGGTGCTGCTGCGCTTCCGGCGCATGCTCGGCCTGTACGCGTTCTTCTATGCCAGCCTGCATCTGACGGCGTATCTGGTGCTGGACCTGAAGGGTTACTGGACCCAGATCTTCGAGGAGATCGCCAAGCGCCCTTACATCACCGTGGGCTTCCTGGCGTGGCTGCTGCTGATCCCGCTGGCCGTGACCTCAACCCAGGCGATGATGCGGCGACTGGGCCGGCTGTGGGGGCGCCTGCATCAACTGGTCTATGCGATCGCGGTACTGGCGGTGCTGCACTTCTGGTGGCTGGTCAAATCCGACATCCGCGAACCGGCGCTGTATGCGGCGATCCTGGCGGTGCTGCTGGGTTGGCGGCTGTGGCGCAAGTTCGCCGACGCCAGGACACGGGCGAAACTGGCGCAAGCGCGTTGAGCGTGGTTGCCGTTTGCGAATCCTTCGGCATGGGCCGGTCGCCGGCCTTCGGATGCAGTCGGGGCTGAAGCCTCTCCCACAAAAAACCTCGCGGCTCTACGTTTTTTGTTTTGCGGGCCAGGCCACGCATGTCCGAAGTTTTTTGTGGGAGGGGCTTCAGCCCCGACAGCCAGCCGCCACCCAACTCAAGCGCAAGCGCGCTCAGCGCGCACCGTACAGCAGCAGCAATCCCAGCAACCCGGCCATCACCACCGCCGCCAGCAGCAGCCAGGGCATGCGCCGCACCGAGGACGGCAACGCCGACGGCGGCTGCGGACGCGCTTCGTTGGCCGCGGCCTCCTGGGACAGTTGCGCCTGCAAGGCTTCGGCCGCGCTGAACTGACGGGTCGGCGCTTCGATCACGAAGCGATGCTGGCCGTCGAGCAGCAACTGATCGCCGGGTTTGAGCAAGGCATGCCGCACCGGCTGGCCGTTGACCACGCTGCCGTCGACCGAACCCACGTCGCGCAGCACCACGCCGTCGGCGTGCGCTTCCAGACGCGCGTGCCGGTCGGCGAAAGCCGGCTCGTTGATGCGGATATCGCAGTCGCCGGCGCGACCGATCACCTTGGGCTGCTCCAGCGTGTAGCAACGGCCGTGATGGATGCCGCCGACGCCGCGCACGACCATGCGCGAATCGGCCGGAATCTCCACCCCGAACGGCGGCGCCGACTCGGGCTTGTCGGCCACCAGCAGCAGTTCCACGCCATCGAGGAAGATCGCATCGCCCGCGCGCAGCATCGCCATGCGCTTGACCGGCCGGCCGTTGACATGCAGTCCGCGCAGGCCTTCGCGCACCTGCAGCCAGACGCCGCGGCGGTCGACGGTGAATTGCGCGATCGCCGCGGCCGGATCCTCGACCAGGACGGTGCGGCCGGCGCTATCGCGGCCGATGGCGTGCACACCCGGCTTGAGTGCTAGGTCGCCATGTTCGCGGTTGGGGTATCGGAGTTTGAGGGCGCTCACTCGGCAAGAATCTAGCAGGTTGTGGATTCGGGCACATCCCGCGTGCGCGGCCGACTAGATGAACAAGACTGACGAGCACACGCAACGACAGTGATCGGACACGCCCTGCGACGGATCGTCACCAGCGCGGTGCCGCGCGGCCGCTTCATCCGACACCGGCGAAGACACTTCGAGCGGACTTGGATGCGCCCCGCCCTGGCCGCACAATAGCCGGCTCCAGGGAGAACCCAGACCATGTCCAGCATCGATATCCAGCACCCGCATCAGCTCGCTCCGGCCAAGGCCCGCAAGGCCGTCGAGGAAGTCGCGCAGAAGCTCGCCGAGCGTTTCGACGTCGAGTACGGCTGGGTCGGCGACACCTTGAACTTCGCCCGCAGCGGCGTGGACGGCAAGATCTCGCTCCAGCCCAACCAACTGCACGTCACCGCGCAACTGGGCTTTCTGCTGGGCGCGCTGAAGGGGCCGATCGAGTCGGAAATCCGCCGGGTTCTGGAAGAACGCTTCAAGTAAACCGCCGACCGGCCGCGTCGGGCGTCAGCTATCGGCGAACATCCCCTCGTCGCCGTCGAACAACCGCCGGGCCACATCGCGTTCGTCCTGTTCGATCTCGGCGATGAACTCGCGCACGTCGCCCAACTGCGCGAACGCGGCGAAACCGCGCTCCAGAAAGCCCTGCAGTTCCGACAGCCCGGCCGCCTTGGCCGGCCCGCGCGATAACCTGAGCAGCGTGCCGATGCCCGGCATGCGCACCGCCTTGCCCAGGCCCAGGCCGACCCGCGCGATCAGTTCGACCTGGTGCTCGCGCAAGCGCGGCAGGCCGCAGGCGCGATAGGCCTGCGCGTACAGCGCCCCGTCCAGCTTGCGCCGGCGCGGAGCCAGTTCGTGCAGGTACTCGCTCATGCGCAGGTCGAAGGCCTGGGTCAGCAGGCCCAGCTCGATGGCGTCGGCCACCGTCGCCAACAGCGCGCCCGGCAGCAGTTTCTGCATCATCGGCAGCACCTTGGCGATGTCGGCGTCGCGACGGCTGAAATCGCGGTCGTTGTAGACGTCGCTGAGAAAGAACTGCGCCGCCGGACGCCGGCGCGGGTCGCGCAGGAAGCGGTCGAAGCTGGCCTCCAGCCGCCGCGCCTGCCATTGCCGCAGCTCGGGCAGCCAACGCAGGCGGTTGCGCGGGTCGCGCCGCGGATCGTGCAGGGCCTGGTGGCGGGCCAGCATGCAAGCCAATCGGCGGCTGAGGTCGGTCGTCCTGGACATCGTGGGCGATGATCGCGGCGCCCGCGTTCGGCCGCAAGCCATGGCGGCCGCTTCCGCCTCGGCTTGGGCGAGAGGGCCGGGCCTGAAGGCCCGCCATAAAAGCGTATGCGGCGGTGGGGAGTTGCGGAAGCGGCTTGGCGTCCGACTGCCTTGGGCTGGGTTCGCGGCGACCGGATCGGAAGGCCTCGGGCCTGAAGGCCATCCCGCAAGATCCGGGCTTGAGCAGCAGTGCCTTCGCCTCCGCCGCTTTGGGAAGACCTTCGGGCCCGACGCCCTTCGGCCGCCGCCGCGTCCCGTCTGCGACCTTGGTACGGGTCGGCTGGACGCTCTGCCCGGCTGGGCTACACTCGACCGAATTCCGTCAAGGCCGTGCCGACGATCACATGCTGTCACTTCACGCCGCCCGGCATCGGGCGAACCGCAAACGGTCGGCCAACGGCTCGGCAAATCCCGGCACCGCCCCCAAGATCGGCCTGGCCATCGCCGGCGGCGGCCCGATCGGCGGCATGTACGAGTTGGGCGCCCTGCGCGCGCTCGACGAGGCGATCGAAGGCCTGGACCTGACCCGCCTGGACTGCTACGTCGGCGTCAGCAGCGGCGCCTTCCTCGCCGCCGGCCTGGCCAATCGCATGGACACCGCCGAGATGTGCCGGATCTTCATCACTGGCGACAGCGCCGACGTCGAGTTCCGGCCCGAGACCTTCATGCGCCCGGCGTTCCTGGAATACGCCAAGCGCGCGACCAGCTTTCCGCGCCTGGCCGCCGAATGGTGGCGCGAGCTGCTGTTCTCGCCGCTGGAAGCGCGCTGGTCGGACCTGATCACCCGCTTCGGCGGGCTGATTCCCAATGGCCTGTTCGACAACGCCCAGGTCGAGCGCTTCCTGCGCGAGGTGTTCACCCGCCGCGGCCGCAGCAACGATTTCCGCGAACTCGGCTCCAAGCTCTATGTCGTCGCGGTCGATATCGACAGCGGCGACGCGGTGCGTTTCGGCGGCGAGGATTGGAACGACGTGCCGATCTCGCAGGCGGTCCAGGCCAGCGCTGCGCTGCCGGGGCTGTATCCGCCGGTGCATATCCGCGGCCGCCACTTCGTCGATGGCGCGCTGCGCCGGACCATGCACGCTTCGGTCGTGCTCGAACGCGGCGTGGATCTGTTGATCGGGATCAATCCGCTGGTGCCGTTCAACCACAACCACGGCGGGGTGCCGGTGGCCGAGGACAACAGCCTGGCCGCAGGCGGTCTGCCGGCGGTGTTGTCGCAGACCTTCCGCACCCTGCTGCAATCGCGCATGCAGGTCGGGCTGGCGCGCTACGCCCAGCAGTACCCGGACATCGACCAACTGGTGTTCGAACCCAACGCCGAAGACCGCGAGCTGTTCTTCACCAACGCCTTCAGCTTCTCGGCGCGCCAGCGCATCTGCGAGATCGCCTACCGCAACACCCTGGCCGACCTGCGCCTGCGCGCCGACGCGCTGGCGCCGGTGTTGGCCGCGCACGGCCTGCGCCTGCGCGAAGAAGTGCTGGCCGATACCGAGCGCTCGATCCTCGACGGCATCGGCAAGCCGCAGCGCGACACCGAAACCACGGCGCGGCTGCGGCGGGCGCTGGATGATGTGGATCATCTGGTGGCTAAGGCGGCGCCGCGTGCGGTGAAGCGCGCGCCGCGTAGGCGTCAACAGGTGGGTTGAGGGCGGGCGGCCGAGTCCCGTCGCTCTTTCGAGATCGTCATTGACGTCTGTCTCTTTCCAGGTCGCCATTGACCTGTCTCTATTCCAGATCGTCATTCCTGCTAACCGATACTTCAGCGCCATCTCCCCAGGCCGTCATTCCCGCGAACGCGGGAATCCAGGGCCTTTCGTGCGAGAACGTTTGAAGTCACTGGATTCCCGCATTCGCGGGAATGACGGGCAAGGGTGACTTTCGTCGTTTTTGGCTTGTGGTTCCTGCGCGGCGACCTGGGGGCGCAAGTCCGTCTCTTCGAGTGACTTTCGTCGCACCTGGATCGGGGTACTGGCGCGGCGATCTGCGGATTCAACGCCGTCGCTTCGAGTGACTTTCGTCGCGCCTGGATTGGGGGCCTGACGCGACGATCTGCGGTTTCAACGCCGTCGCTTCGAGTGACTTTCGTCGCATCTGGATTGGGGGCCTGGCGCGGCGATCTGCGGATTCAACGCCGTCGCTTCGAGTGACTTTCGTCGCGCCTGGATTGGGGGCCTAGCGCGGCGATCTGCGGATTCAACGCCGTCGCTTCGAGTGACTTTCGTCGCGCCTGGATTGGGGGCCTGGCGCGGCGATCTGCGGATTCAACGCCGTCGCTTCGAGTGACTTTCGTCGCGCCTGGATTGGGGGCCTGGCGCGGCGATCTGCGGATTCAACGCCGGACAAACGGTTTACGCACTTGGGTGAGAGGACGTACTCCAAGTGTTGGTGTGAATACTCTAGACAGCGGGCCCATCTTGGGGGCACAGCACTAACACCAATCACAGGATGTCCATGGCCGCCAAGTTCAAGAAGACCGCGAAGAAGACCACCGGCAAGACCCAGTCCGCCGGCAAGGGCAGCGCGCAGGAGCAGGCCGAGCGCCTGTCCAAGACGTTGAGCGAATCCGCGTCGCAGATCTGGCTCGCCGGCGTCGGTGCGTTCGGCCGCGCCCAGGCCGAGGGCACCAAGCTGTTCGAAGGTCTGGTCAAGGAAGGTTTGAACCTGGAGCAGACCGCGCGCAAGTTCACCGGCGGTCAGGCCGGCGCGCTGCGCGACGTGGTCGAGTCCAAGGTCGGTCAGGCGCGCGAACGCGCGACCGATACCTGGGACCGTCTGGAAAAAGTCTTCGAAGAACGCGTGCAGCGCGCGCTGGTCAAGCTCGGCGTGCCGGGGCGCGACGATCTGACCGGCCTGAGCGAACGCGTCGATGCGCTGACCGCCGAACTGCGCCGCCAAGGCGGCGCGCCGGCCGCGCGCAAGACCGCCAAAGCCGCCAAGCCCGCCGCCGCCGCGCGCAAGCCCAAGGCCGCCAAGGCTCCGGCCAAGCCTGCCAAGGCCGCCAAGAAAGCAGTTCGCAAGTCGATCGCCCGTCCCAAGCCGCCGGTCGCACCGTAAGCGACCGCGGCAGTACAAGATCCGGTAGCACTCGACGTACACAATCCGCTTTATCCGCGCCGCGATGCGATCGCGGCGCGCCGTTTAAGCCCGCCAGTCCGCGCTTCCGTATGCTCCCCTCCCCTTACGGTTTCGGACTGGCGGGCTTTCTTATTGCTCCGCGCCGGTGACGCGCGCCGGCCGATGACCCCGCCCACTCCTGTTCGCCGCAGCGTTCCGCCCGCCTGGCGGCGGCAATCGGCGGCCTCGCGCCGACCTCCCGCACCCTGCGTCGCGGATTGAGCTGCGCGCCGAACGCGATGCCGTCATCGCTCAGGTTCGATGAGCCGGTTGCGCCAAAAAAGTCATTCACAGTGATGCCGATGCGACGTTCTAAGGACAACGGCGGATGAAAGACACACCCATTTCGAGAAATTCGTCGCACTTTTGATGAATTTCATGTGTCTGAAGCCGTATATCCTCAGCGTCTTTTATGGGCCTAGCGCTGCATGTCGAGCTTCTCCCTGTGGGCCGCCGCTGCCGTCGCCCTGACGATCGGTCTGGCGTCCACCGCCTACCTGTGGTCCTACCGCCGCCATCGCACTGAGGTCTCCACCGGCATCGCCGGCCTGGCCAAGATGCGCTGGCGCGAATTCGCGCGCCTGATCGTCGAGGCCCTGCGCGAGCGCGGGTTCGAGGCCGAATCGGTGGAGGAATCGCTGGCTCGCGGCACCCAGGCCGAGTTGCGCCTGGTCCGCGCCGGCAAGCCGTGGCTGCTGGCGTGCAAGCTCGGCGACGCCGACTACAAGGTCGCGGCCGCGACCGTGGCCGAGCTGGCCGACGCGGTGCGCTTCAACGGCGCCGCCGGCGGCCTGCTGGTCACCACCGGCCGCTTCGACACCCATTCCGAACGCGTCGCCGACGGCCTGGACCTGTACAGCGGCGAGACGCTGTGGGAGCTGGTCGAACCGCTGTTGCCGGCCTCGACCCGCCACGAAGTCATCGCCGCCGCGCAGAAGCGCAGCATCCAGACCATCGTCGCGGCCTGGGCCGCGGCGATCGTGCTGGCCCTGATCGTCGGTTTCGTGGTGCCCCATCTGGGTTCGCAGCCGGCCGCGGATCCGGCGCCTGCCGCGACCGAAGCGGTCGCCGACAGCGCCGCCGCCTCGGCGCCGGCGAGCGCGCTCGAGCCGGCGCCTGCCCCCGCATCCGTCCCGCCCGCCTCCGCCGCCCCGACGACGCCGGCTGCGACGCAATCCGCTCCAGCCAGCACCACGCCCGACGCACCGCCCTCGGGCAATGCCGCAGCCGACCGCGCCCAGGTGATCCGCACGATAGCGACGCTCGACGGAGTCGAACGCGCGCTGTGGTCGACCCCGTCGAATCTGCTGATCTACCGTCTGACCGACGCCAGCAAGGACGACGTCGACCGCATCTGTCAGGTGCTGGAACGCTACCCCGAACTGCGTTCCTCGCGCGTGCAGTTGCAGCCGCCGCCGGGCAACGCCGCGCGGGTGCGGTTCTTCCAGTGTCGGGCGTATTGATCCAACCAACGCGAAGTACGAAAGCGCCGTCGTAACCGAAGACCCGATGCCCAGGGCGTCGAGCGAGCGCCTACGCTGTAATCTGCGTCGTAGCCGCATTGTCGCGGTCGCAGCTTGCGCAGCTCCTACAGTCGGGTCGCCAGCCTGCGAAGCGAACTGATATCACGTGAAGCGAGGCCGGAGACGATCCGGCCTCGCTTCGTCTTTACCAGTGCACGCCCCGCATCAACGCCGCGAAGGCGATCTGCTCGTTGCTCGCGTGTTCCTCCTTGAGGCCCTTGCGGTCGCCCTTGGCGGCGGCCGAATCGGGGAACAGTTCGAACGCGGTGCTCATCACCACTTCGTAAGCCTTCGGCGCCAGCGCGTTGACCACCGAGGCGAAGATGCCCAGACGCGTGGCGATCCGGCTCGGCTTCTCGATGATGCCGCGGATCACCATGTCGGCGGCTTCGTCCGGGGTCAGGGTCGGGATACTGTCGTACATCTTGGTCGGCGCGATCATCGGCGTCTTCACCAACGGCATGTTGATCGTGGTGAAGCTGATGCCCTTGCCCGACAGCTCGCCCTGAGCGCAGCGGCTGAACGCGTCCAGCGCCGCTTTCGACGCCACATATGCCGAGAACCGCGGCGAATTGGCCAGCACGCCGATCGAGGAAATGTTGATGATGTGGCCCTTGCGGCGCTCGGTCATCTTAGGCATGAAGCCCATGATCAGGCGCAGGCTGCCGAAGTAGTTGAGCTGCATGGTCCGTTCGAAATCGTGGAAACGGTCGTAGCTGAGCTCGATCGAACGGCGGATCGAGCGGCCGGCGTTGTTGACCAGGATGTCGACGTGCCCATGCTCAGCCAGGATCTGCTTGACCAAGCGATCGCAGTCGGCCATGTCGGCCAGATCGGCGGTGTAGGCGAAGACCTTGCCGCCCTGCGCCTTCATCGCGTCGCGCGCCTTGAACAACTCGTTTTCGCCGCGCGCGACGATGATGGTGACCGCGCCGGCCGCGGCGACCTTTTCCGCGGTCGCAAGACCGATGCCCGAGGACCCGCCGGTGATCACCACGACCTTGTTGCGGACCTTGCCCTTGAGGGTGCGGTCGACGAACAGGTCCGGATCCAGATGCCGTTCCCAGTAATCCCACAGACGCCAGGCGTACGTGTCCAGATTCGGCACCTTGATCCCGCTGCCGCGCAGCGCGCGCTCGGTCTCGCGATTGTCGAACCGGGTCGGATAAGTGATGAACTTCATCACTTCCTTCGGGATCTTGAAATCGCGCAGCAGCATGCCGATGAAGCGCTTGACCGGCGGCAGATTGCTCACCGCGCCGCGGATACCGGCGGGCACGAAGGCGAACATGCGCGCGTCGATGCGCATGGTCATCTCCGGCGTGTGGCCGGCGCGGGCGAAGGTGTTGAGCACCTCGCCGACGCGCTGCGGCTCCGGATCGGTCAGGTGGAAGCAGTGTCCGTCGAGCTTGGGCTTATGCGCGATGTGATCCATCGCATCGACCACGTAGTCGACCGGGATGATGTTGATGCGCCCGCCTTCCAGGCCCAGCATCGGCATCCACGGCGGCAGCATTTCGCGCAGCTTCTTGAGGAAGGTGAAGAAGTAGTACGGGCCGTCGATCTTGTCCATCTCGCCGGTCTGCGAGTGGCCGACCACCATGCCCGGACGGTAGATGCGCCATTTGACCCGCTTCTCGTTGCGGACCAGGCCTTCGGAATCGTGCTTGGTGCGCAGATAGGGATCGTCCAGGCCCTCGGCCTCGTCGAACATGTCCTCGCGGAACACGCCCGAGTACAGGCCGGCGGCGGCGATCGAGCTGGTGTGGTGGAACACAAGATTAGAAGCCGGGCCGGCGCTGATCGCCGCGGCCAGATCCAGCGCATGCTGAGTGCCGTCGATGTTGGCCTCGCGCTGGGCGGCGGCGCTGGCGGTGAGGTCGTAGATCGCCGCCAGATGGAAGAAGTGCTTGATCTTGCCGCTCAACGCGCGCAACTGCGCGGCGGTGAGCCCGCACTTGGGCTGGGTCATGTCGCCTGCGACCGGGATCACACGTTTGAGATCCCAACCCATCTTCTTGGCGGTGGCATCGAACTTCTTTTGCGAATCCTTGCGCACCAGCACGTGGATCGTGCCCTTGCGTTTGAGCAAGTTGCTAACGAGAAAGCGACCGATGAAACCCGTCGCGCCGGTGACGAAATAGCTCATACCACTCTCCTGGATGGCCCCGTTCGGCCGCCGTTGCGGCGGCATGGCTCTTACGTTGCCAGAGCCCGGGCGCGGTAACAATTCTTTTCCGTATTGACCGCCTGTTGGGCGCGTGCTGTTATGCGGCCTCACCCTGGTGCCCAGGAGAGGCCGGCCGTGTCCCCAACAGACTCCGCGATTCAATCCGCTTTCGAACAAGCCGCGAAAGACATCCAAGCCCTGCCCGAGCGCCCGGACAACGACACCCTGCTGCGCCTGTACGCGCTGTACAAGCAGGGCGCCGAAGGCGACGTCAACGGCCCCAAGCCGGGTTTCTTCGATTTCGTCGGCACCGCCAAGTACGAGGCCTGGGAGAAGCTCAAGGGCACCGCCCAGGACGAGGCGAAGAAGAAATACGTCGACCTGGTCAAGAAACTGCGCGGCTGACGCCGCGCCCGACTCCTCCAACTCACGGCCGCCCGATGGCGAAACAGACCCGCCAGCGCATCCTCGATGCCGCGTTGACCATGTTCAACGCGCAGGGCGAGCCGAACGTCACCACCAACCATATCGCCGACGAGCTGGAGATCAGCCCCGGCAATCTGTACTACCACTTCCGCAACAAGGACGACATCATCGAGCAGTTGTTCGCGCGCTTCGAAGAGCGCATGGACATCGCGCTCGCCGCGCCGCAGGGCCGTCTGCCGGGGCTGGAGGACATCTGGCTGCAGTTGCACCTGGTGTTCGAATGCATCTGGGATTACCGCTTCTTGTACCGAGACCTGGTCGAGATCCTCAGCCGCAACCGCCGCCTGCGCATGCGCTTCGCGCGCATCCTCAAGCGCGCCGATGAACAGGCGCACCTGGTGATGCGCGGGTTGTCGCAGGCCGGGGTGATGCGGGCCTCCGGGGACGAATTGGCCGCGACCGCGACCAACGTCCTGGTCATCGCGACCTTCTGGCTCAACTACGCCGCGGCGCGCGGCGACAAGGACGAACACGCCGCGATCCGCGACGGCATCGTCCAGGTGATGATGCTGCTCTCGCCGTTCCTGCGCGATGCCGAACGGTTGCACCTGAACACGCTGGTCCGGGCTTATCTGGACTGATCCGGCCGCGCCCTGCATAACTCAGCCGCATCGTCCGGGACAGTTGTCACTGCGCCTGGGGCCACACGCGGGCACACACTGCGCAGAACGCGACGGCGCAACGCCGTCGCTTGGCAACATGGACGCGGCCGGTTCAGGCCTTGCGTGCGCGACGCGCGGCCGGCTTGCGCGCGGTGCGACGTGCGACAGGCTTGTTGGCCGCCGGCTTGCGCGACTTGCGCTGCGCGCGCGGCTTGTGAGCGCTCTTCAGGCCCAGCTTGTCCAACACCGGTGCCAGGCGCGCCTCGACGTCGGCGCTGAACTTGACCACTTTCGGCTCGACCTGATCGCGCATGGTCTCGATCCCGCCGCGCACGTTGCTGCGCGCGTCCGAAGCCAGATCGCGCACGCGCTGCTGCAGGGCTTCGACCCGACCGGCCGCGCGACCGGCGCCGGAGAGCGCCTCGCGGCGCGCGATCACGGCCAGGCCCAGGCCGGCCAGCCAGAGGTGACGCAGCGTGGTTTCGTTCGCCGCGACCTGCTTCTTGCGTTTCACACCTGCCATCGTTTGCTCCGCCGACCGCCCGGAGTGGGCGGTTCCACCAGCGCACTGTGGCCGCGGCCCATCGAGCAATCACACTAGCCGCTTCAGTCGCCGCACAGCCGCGCCCTCTTGCCAGCGCCCCCGTCGCGGCGGGATGCTGCCCTCCCGATGATCCGCTCGACAAGGACCGCTGATGGCCGCCAAATCCGCCTGGGCCGCTTTTCCCCACGACGCCAAGGGCTACGCCTACGCCGGCGACGCTCTCAAGAAAGCCTGGCCCAAGCTGCATGCCGGCGATGCAGAACCCTTTCCCGACGCCAAGCACGCCGCCGCGCTGATCAAGGCCGCCGGCAAGTCCGCGCCCAAGGGGCAAGATGCCGAAGCTCTCGCCACGGCCTTGCAGGACGCCTGGCGCGCGTTCCATCGCGGCGATTTCAAAGCCGCCTTCGACGCCGGCCAGGCCTTGGGGCCGATCGGCGCGTCAGTCGCGGTGAAAGCGCTGGGCATCCATGCGACCTACCTGGTCGACGACCAAGCCGAGCAACTCAAGCGTTACGAGCAGGCCGCCAAGATCGCCGAAACCGCGGTCGCGGCGCTGCCCGATGAAGCTAACAGCCACTACCGCCACGCCTTCGCGCTGGGCCGTTACAGCCAGGGTCTGAGCATCGCCAAGGCGCTCAAGGCCGGCATCGCCGGCAAGGTGCGCGGCGCGCTGGATACGACCTTGGAGCTGGAGCCCAAGCACGCCGAGGCGCACACCGCGATGGCGCTGTACCACGCCGAGATCATCAACAAGATCGGCGGCATGATCGGCGGCCTGACCTATGGCGCGAAAGCCGCTGATGCCGAAAAACACATCAAGACCGCGCTCAAGCTGACTCCCGATTCGCCGATCGCGCATATCGAGCATGGCAACGTGCTGATCCTGCTGCACGGCGACAAGCAGGAAGACGCCGCCGCGGCCGCGTACGAAAAAGCCGCCAAGCTCAAGCCGCTCGATGCGATGGAAGCCTTGGACGCCAACTATGCAAAGGAGCAGTTGGAGTAAGCGCGGGCCATCCAGGCCGCTGGATCGTTCGCACGAACCGGGCTGCCGAGTCCGCGACAGGGCGAGCCCGCATACACGCGAACCGTCGCTGCGTTTGGACAGGCGGCCAGTGGCCGGCGCGGAAACGAGGTCTGAACACCGGTCGGGGCGCGGGGGATTTGCTGTTTGAGCCCGCCCAGGCGCTCGTGGAATCCACGCTCCCCGGGCCCGAAACGGCGAAACCCCACCCGCCGCCGGGCGCGCGCTCCCGATTCATCCGGAGACTTGTCAGTTGCGCAAAGCCCCATTAAACTCTGCGGCCCGATTCGACATCGGGCGGTTAGCTCAGCGGTAGAGCATCGCCTTCACACGGCGAGGGTCGCAGGTTCGAACCCTGCACCGCCCACCAGTTACATGGAAAGGCCGGCGCAAGCCGGCTTTTTTCGTTTGCGGCGGGCGCGATCCGGACGCGCCGCGGCACCGTCCGACGCCGACCGCCCCGTTTCATCGGCGTGAGCTCGACGCGCGCTCGTCCACCCCGCTGCAGCCGCGGCGATCCGCCTGGAGGCTTGCGATGACCGACGCCCATTCGGCCCCGACCCGGTTCTACCACAACCCGCGCTGCTCCAAATCGCGCGCGACGCTGGAGCTGCTGCGCGAGCGCGGCCTGCAACCGGTGATCGTCGCGTATCTGGATTCGCCGCCGGACGAGGCCGAATTGCGCGCCCTGCTCGGCCTGCTGGGCGTCTTCGCGCGTGAGCTGTTGCGCAGCGGCGAGGACGAATACGCGGCGCTGGGTTTGGACGACACCTCGCTCGACGAGTCCGTCCTGATCGCGGCGATGCTCGCGCACCCGCGCCTGATGGAACGGCCGATCTTCGTTCACGGTGGACGCGCGGTGATCGGGCGGCCGCCGGAGCGCGTGCTCGAACTGCTCCAGCAAGCAGCCTAACTCTCCGCGGGCCCCTGTAGGAGCAGCGCGAGCCGCGACTGCGGCACAGCAAAGATTGCGCAAGCTCCACCGCAGCCGCAGCCGCAGCCGCAGCCGCAGCCACGCGGTCGCGGCTCGCGCCGCTCCTACAGTCGGATGGCGTGTGTTCGGTCGGGCCATGTGGATCGGCTTTCCATACCCGCACGCGATCAAATCGACTTGCTGGCCCGCATCGCGAGCACCTTGTCCGGCGCCTTGAACGAATCGCTGCGCGCGCCGGCCCAGAACGACTGGAACACCGCGTGCGCCGGGATCTTGCCGATCAGTTCGCCGGGGCTGAGGAAGTTGTAGAGCGCGCCGAGCGAACGCACCTCGGTCGGCGAGACCCGGCGCAGGATGTGTTCGGGCCCGATCTCGGCCGGATGGGTCAGCCCGGCCGCGCACAACAGATCGCGCAAGGCCTTGAGCGTGTTGTCGTGGAAGTGGAACACACGGGTGGATTTGTCCGGCACGTCGAGCTTGCTCCAACGGCTGGGGTCCTGGGTGGCCACGCCGGTCGGGCAACGGTCGGTATGGCAGCTCTGCGCCTGGATGCAGCCCAGCGCGAACATGTAGCCGCGCGCGGCGTTGCACCAGTCCGCGCCCATCGCCAAGGTGCGCGCGATGTCGAAGGCGCTGGTGACGCGCCCGGCCGCGCCGATCCGGATCTTGTCGCGCAACTCCAGGCCGACCAGGGTGTTGTGCACCAGCATCAGTGCTTCGTGCATCGGCACGCCGACGTGATCGATGAACTCCGCCGGCGCCGCGCCGGTGCCGCCCTCGGCGCCGTCGACGACGATGAAATCCGGCAGCACGCCGGTTTCCTGCATCGCCTTGGCGATGCCGAACCACTCCCAGGGATGGCCGATGGCGAGCTTGAAGCCGGTCGGTTTGCCGCCCGACAGCTCGCGCAATCGGGCGACGAAATGCAGCAGTCCCTGCGGCGAATCGAAGGCGGTGTGCGCGGCCGGCGAAACGCAGTCGTGGCCCATCGGCACGCCGCGGGTGGCCGAGATCTCGGCGCTGACCTTGGCCGCCGGCAGCACCCCGCCGTGGCCGGGCTTGGCGCCTTGCGAGAGCTTGATCTCGATCATCTTGACCTGGGCGTCGCGGGCATTGGCGAGGAAGCGTTCCTCGCTGAACAAACCCTGCTCATCGCGGCAACCAAAGTAGCCCGAGCCGATCTCCCAGACCAGATCGCCGCCGTTTTCGCGGTGATACGGCGAGATCGAGCCCTCGCCTGTGTCGTGATAGAAGTTGCCGAGCTTGGCGCCCTTGTTCAAGGCACGGATCGCGTTGGCCGACAGCGATCCGAAGCTCATCGCCGAGATGTTGAACACGCTGGCCGAATACGGATGGGCGGTGTTCTCGCCGATGACGATGCGGAAGTCGTGCGGAATATGCGCGGTCGGCGCCAGCGAATGGTTGATCCATTCGTAATCCAGACTGTAGACGTCCTGCTGGCTGCCGAAGGGGCGCACGTCGTTGACCGACTTGGAGCGCTGATAGACCAGCGCGCGCTGCTGCCGCGAGAACGGCACCTCGGCGGTATCGGCCTCGATGAAGTATTGGCGCATCTCCGGGCCGATCGACTCCAGCCCGTAGCGGAAGTGCGCCAACACCGGATAGTTGCGGCGCAAGGTGCTGCGGGTCTGCAGCAGATCGACCGTGCCCAGGATCGCGACGGAGCCGAACCCGGCCACGCCCCACAGCCAGTCGGTGTGGTGGGCGAACACCAGCACCACGGAAATCACGGTCAACAGCAGGCTGGCGAGGTAAGCGGCATAGCGCATGGCGATCGGATGGGTTCACGAGCTGAGCCCGAGCATACCCTTGAGCGGGTGGATTGGCTGTACGACGGCGGGCGGAAGGCGCGCGCCGGTCGCCGCGCGACCACAGGACTTTTGTGGGAGGGCCTTCAGGCCCGACTGCAGCAAGGTCGCCGCATAGCCGCACCGAGGCCTGCGGCAGTCGGGTCTGAAGCCCCCCACAAAAGTTTCCGTCGCTTGCGCAGTCGCCGCGGATCACGCTAGGCAAGGCGCCCCCTACAGCCGCGCATCCACCTCAGCGCGCGGATACAGGCTCTTGATGTCGTACAACAAGGCCCCGGGCTTGCCGTAGGCGCGCGCGCCGGCGGCGCCGAGCGTGCGGAATTGCTCGTGCGACACCGCAACCACGATGGCGTCGTAGGCGCCGGCCTCGGGCCGGTCGACCATGTTCACGCCGTATTCGCGCCGCGCCTCTTCGGCGTGCGCCCACGGGTCGTGGATGTCGACCACGGCGCGATACTCGCCGAATTCCTGCGCCAGATCGATCACCCGCGTATTGCGCAAGTCCGCGCAATTTTCCTTGAAGGTGATGCCCAGGATCAGGATCCGCGAACCGGCCACGGTGATGCCGCGCTGGATCATGCGCTTGACCACGTCGGCCGCCACGAAGCCGCCCATCGCGTCGTTGATGCGCCGGCACGCCAGCAGGATATCGGGGTAGTAACCGGCGCTCTGCGCTTTCTGGATCAGATAGTACGGGTCCACGCCGATGCAGTGCCCGCCGACCAGGCCCGGACGGAACGGCAGGAAGTTCCACTTGGTTCCCGCCGCTTCCAGTACCTCGGTGGTGTCGATGCCGAGTTTCTGGAAGATCAGCGCGAACTCGTTGACCAAGGCGATGTTGGCGTCGCGCTGGGTGTTCTCGATGACCTTGGCCGCCTCGGCCACGCGCAGGCTGGAGGCCTTGTGGGTGCCGGCGGGAATGATGCTGCGGTACAAGGCATCGACCCGGTCGGCGGTGTCGGGATTGGAACCGGACGTCACTTTCGGAATATCCACCAGCCGTCGCTTGCGATCGCCCGGATTGATCCGCTCGGGGCTGTAGCCGACGAAAAAATCCACGTTGCAACGCAAACCCGAGTTGCGCTCGAGTTCGGGAATGCAGATTTCCTCGGTCGCGCCGGGGTACACCGTGGACTCGTAGATCACCGTGTCGCCGGACTTGAGCAAGCCGGCCAGCGCGCGGCTGGCGTCGATCAGCGGAGTGAAGTCGGGACGCTTGTGCTCGTCGATCGGCGTGGGCACGGTGATCACGTACACGTCGCGGTCGACCAAGTCCTCCAGGCTGGCGCTGAAACGCAAGCGGGTCGCGGCGGCGATCTCCTCGGCGGCGTTCTCGCGATGATGATCCTCGCCGGCGCTGAGCTGGGCCACGCGCACCGCGTTGATGTCGTAGCCGACCGTGTCGTAGCGCTTGCCGAATTCCAGCGCCAGCGGCAGGCCGACATAGCCCAGGCCGATCACGCCGATGCGCGCCTGAGCGATGCTGTTGTGGTGCTGTGTCATGCCTGGCCTTGATGTCGGGATCGGGCGCCGCGGCGACGCGGTCCCATCTTGCCTGGATTCTAGAGAGCCGCCTCGCGCACTGGCAAATCAGCGCGGCGCGTTCGATGAACCGATCGGCCGGCCTGCGTACAGCTGCACGGCTGCGGCAAACACCGTTCAAGCGATCCCGGCGCCGGATCAGGCGGCCTGCATCGAGGGCTCGGCGATCAGTTCGAACACCGCGGCCACCGGCAGAAAATAGCG
Source organism: Lysobacter sp. CA199 (assembly GCF_052078715.1). NCBI lineage: Bacteria > Pseudomonadati > Pseudomonadota > Gammaproteobacteria > Lysobacterales > Lysobacteraceae > Lysobacter > Lysobacter sp. CA199. Next base: position 33,791 of record NZ_JBQJIL010000021.1, read on the forward strand.
CTCCGCTTCGCTGTCGCGGTCGGTTTCCAAGGCCACGATGCGGTCCTCGCGGTATTCGATAACGATCCAACTGCCGTCGGCGCACCATTCCCAGACCGACAGGCCGCCGCCGGGATTGAGGTAATGCCAATCGCCGTCGAGCTCGGACACGCCGTCCCAGATCGCATTCGACAAGGATTGATTCGCGACGAAATCGGCCCAGCCGCCCGGCGGCGTCCATCGGGTCCTGCGCGGCGGCGCGTGCTGCTGGCTCATCTCAATCCTCCGCCACCATCACCGCATTGCGCCCGCCCTGCTTGGCGCGATACAGCGCGGCATCGGCGTGGCGCATCCACATCGCCGCGCTGATGGTCTTCGGGCCGGTGCAGGCCAGGCCGATGCTCACCGTGCAACGCAACGCGGGCGCATCCTCGAAACGCGCATCCTCGACCGACCGGCGCACGCGCTCGGCGATCGTCACCGCGTCGTCGCGGCCGGTGTCCATCAGGATCAAGGCGAATTCGTCGCCGCCGATACGGCTGGCGGTGTCGGTCATGCGGGTGACCGCGTGCAAGTTATCGGCGACCCGGCGCAGCACCGCATCGCCGATCAGGTGGCCGTGGTAGTCGTTGATCTCCTTGAACCGGTCCACGTCGATCAAGACCAAGGCCGCGCTCTTGGCGCTGCGCGCGCAGTGGGTCATGGTCGCGGTCGCCGAGTCGTCCCAGTGCAGGCGGTTCTGCAGTCCGGTCAGCGGATCGGTGCGGCTGATGTGGGCCAGTTGCTTGTTCTGACGCACCACTTTGCGCGCCAGGCCATAGGCCGCGCTGCTGATCGCCAGCGGATAGACGAACATGAAAGGCAGGCTGGCCAGAATCACCGGCATCGAGCTGTAGGGCGAGAACGGGAACCCCAGAATCGTCCACACCAACAGGCAGGCGATCGCCTGGATCAGCGCGGTGCGCACGAAGAAGCGCCAGCCGCCGACGCCGATCTTGTCGGCCGACAGCATCACCGCCAGCAGCGCGCTAGGCACCACGTCGAAATGCATGACCGCGATCCACACGCCGCCCATGGCCGAATCGATGGCCAGATTGCGGTACTCGGCGAATTCCGGATCGCGGCTGCGCGACGCCAGCAGATAGGCCAGCGGCGGCCACAGATAGCCGTTGAAGAACAAGATCGCCCAGACCCACGGCGAGGCGTCGTCTTCGTACAGCACGCCGGCGACGGCGAAGAATCCGACGCCCAGGCCCAGGGTGCGCATCTGGTAGATGCGGCGCACGAAGCGCTGGTGTTCGCTCGCGCGAGCCGGGTCCAACGGGCGGTCGGTGGTTTCCGTCACGCGCACTCCCCGCGGACTGAAGGTGCCGGTGCCGCAGGGGTTTGCGGCGAGTTCCGCATACCCTGCGCGCTCGCGGGCCGATGCGCAATCGCGATGCCTCGTCGGGCTTGCGGCCGCCGTATCGAGGTCGCGGCCGGACCGCCCCATGGCGTTCGGCCCGGCCTCGGCTGGGTCGCGATCGCCCTCGCCACGGCCCGAGCGCCGCGCAGATCGGCCGCAACGGCGCAACCGCAATGTGCCTGCGACGTCCAACGGTGCGTGACATCACTAATTCACATGGTTTTTGTGTCCTTCAGTCGCAACAAACGCACCGACACGGCGCCTAAATTGGAACCGGACTCTCCAGACGGCAAGCACTTCACAGCGCCGAACGGCGCAGCGCCGCTCGCGAGGGCCCGCCCATTCCGCCGCGCTCAGCGGCCACCATCGAGAGGGCTTCGCCGATGTCGCACTCTTCCATGCACTCCGCTTTCGGGCATTCCCCGCGGGCATACCGTCCGCTCGCCATCGCCACCGCCATCGCCACCGCGACTGTGCTCGCCGCCGTATGCGCCGCGCCGGCCACCGCTGGCGTGGTCAACGCCAACGGTCTGCAAGCCGCCGGCCAGTACGATCAGTTCATCGTCAAATATCGCAGCGGCAGCCGTGCGCGCGTGGATGCGGCGAGTCTGAACGCCGCTTTGAACCGCGCGGCCAGCGCCCTGCCCGCCGCCGGCCAGCCGCGCCTGGGCTTGGCGCATCTGCGCCGCATGTCGCTGGGCGCCGATGTGATCCGCGCCGATCGCGGCCTGGACCGGCTCGACGCGCTGGCGCTGATGAAGCGCATCGCCGCTCACCCCGACGTGGAATACGTCGAACCCGACCTGCCGATGCGCACTCAACTCACGCCCAACGACAGCCGCTACAACGAGCAATGGCATTACGCCGACAGCGCGGCCGGCATCAACGGCCCCAGCGCCTGGGATCAGGCGAGCGGCGCCGGCGCGGTGGTGGCGGTGGTCGACAGCGGCTACCTCAGCCACACCGATCTCAACGCCAACCTGCTGCCCGGCTACGACTTCGTGACTTCGGTGAACGGTTTGGGCTTCGCCTGCCTGTTGGCCGGACTGCCGTTCAATTGCGGCGGCGGCGGCGACGGCAACGGCCGCGACAACAACGCCACCGACTCGTCCAACGTCAAGCACGGCACCCATGTCGCCGGCACCATCGCCGCGGTCACCAACAACAACCTCGGCGTGGCCGGGGTAGCGCGCGACGCCAAGATCGTGCCGGTGCGCGTGCTCGGCAACAGCGGCGTGGGCAATACCTCCGACATCGCCGACGGAATCGTGTGGGCCTCCGGCGGCAGCGTCAGCGGTATTCCGGCCAATGCCAATCCGGCCGACGTGATCAATCTGTCGCTCGGCGGCGCCCAGCCGTGCAGCCAGACCCTGACCTATCGCGACGCGATCAACGCCGCGACCAACAACGGCGCGATCGTGGTGGTGGCCGCCGGCAACAGCAACACCGACGTGTCCGGCTTCACCCCGGCCAGTTGCCCGAACACCATCACCGTCGCCGCCAGCGATATCAACGGCAACCGCGCGTGGTACTCCAACTATGGCACCGGTATCGACATCACCGCGCCGGGCGGCGAAACCTGCTCGCCGGCCGCCGAGTTCCTGGCCCTGGGCGAATCGACCAGCGGCAAGTGCACGCAGACCCACACCGAACGCGGCGTGCTGTCCACGGTCGACGCCAACGGCTACGCCTTCTACCAAGGCACCTCGATGGCCGCGCCGCACGTGGCCGGCGTGGTCGCGTTGATCAAGTCGGTGAGCCCGACGCTGACCACCGCCCAGGTGCAGACGATTCTGACCAGCACCGCGCGGCCGATCGTCAGCGCCAAATGCCCCGGCGGATGCGGCCCGGGCCTGATCGACGCCAATGCGGCGGTGACCGCGGCGCAGGGTCCGTAAGCCCTGATTGGGCAAAGCCCGCGACCCCGGTGGCGCCGCGGTCGCGGGCGGCGTGCAAACAGCGTCGATCGGTTTCGCAGGACCGATGCGACGGCGCTCGCATTGCCGAAATTCAAACCTTGGCTTTACGTACAGCTAACACAACGGTCGGGCACCATTTAGGCACAGGGGGTTCCCGTAGCGGAGCCAGAGCGATGACGACCACCTTGCAGGGCCGCCCCACTCCCTCCACGCCCGGACTGAGTTACTGGGCCATCCATTATCGCGATGCCGAGTTCTACCGCGACGGATTGCACTTCAGCGATTACGCGCCGGCGTTCTACGTCGGGATCGCCGCGCACCTGGAACATCCGGATCGGGACTTCGACGATCCGCAACTGGGCCTGTCCGAACGTTACCAGCGCATCCGCCTGGGTTCGGCGCTGAGCTGGGAACAGGCCGAACACGCCGCACGTTCGGCCTGGGAGCGCGCGCGCAGCAATGCCCAAGTCGCGCGGCTGCATTTCCAGCGTCGCGTGGCCGAACTGGTCGCGCGGGCCTGAAGTCCGCAACGCGCGCATCCGCCTGCGTGACGGATGCGCGCGACATCGGCCGGATCGCCCTGCCCATGCCGTCTTCGCCCTTTTACGACGAACAGCGTCTGCGCGAGTTCTTCGCCGGCTACGAGCGCGGCGCCAACACCTTCGAGACCGAACTGGTCACGAGTGCCTTCGCCGAACAGCATGCGCGAGGCCGGACTGATCGATGCGCAGGGGCGGCCTTGAGCGCCGCGGCGATGGCTCGCGCGATCAGCTGGTAAATTCGACCAAGGTGTGGTCCTCGCCGGCCAAGGCGTCGTCGATGATCGCTGCGATGGTGTTCCAGTCGCCTCCGGCCAAGCCCGCGCCGATCAGCGGATAGCCGATCCGCAAGCCGTGGAATTCCCGCGCGATGGCGCGCATCGCTCGGCCGATCGCGTCGTAATCGGCGAGCACGCCCTCGCCGCGCCAATGCCACTGGGTGTAAGCGTTGACGACCACGAACGAACGACCGTTCTCGCTCACCCTGACCTGACTGTAGGTGCCGAGCTTGATGCGATCGCCTTTGGCGGTGCCCAGATCGGCGCGGTATGCCTGCGGAAAGCGACGTTTGATGCTCAAAGCGATGCCCTTACCCATTTGGCACTGGCAATTGCAACCGTGCACGATCGCATCGAAATGTCCTTGCGCCGCGAGTTCCAGCAGGTCGCCTCGGACGGTCTTCATGGTCTTCCTTGAAGGAAGGTGGCCGTTGAACGAATCCGGCGCGGACGCCGCGCCGATCGCAGTGCAGTCCGGTCGTTCACAGTTTGAAGCGGCCCCCGTCCACCCGCAGGATCTCGCCGGTGACGTAGGGCGCATCGCGCAAGTACAACACCGCATCGACCACGTCCTCGACCGAACCCATCCGGCCGAGCACGGTGCGCGCGGCGATCGCGTCTTCCTGTTCGGCGCGTTCGGCCGGATCGCGCACCGACGGCAGCACCGTGCCCGGCGCCACCGCGTTGACTCGGCACGGGGCCAGCTCGGCGGCCAAGGCGCGGACCATGCCCGCGCCCGCGGCGCGACTGACCTGATAGGCGCCGTGGCCAGCGAAGGAACGGTCCAGGTAGGTATCGAGCAGCATCACCACCGAATTCAGCCGATGCCGCGCGTGCAGGCTCACCACCAACTCCCACGGCGCCAGCAGATTGACCCGCAGATGGCGCTGCAGCCGCTCGCGTTCTTCCTCGATCCGCTCCGCGCCGACGTCGGCCGCACCGAGCGCGCCCCAGGCGTAGCCGCGTTCGAACAACGAGGCGCTGAGCACCACATCGGTGATCGGCGCCTGCGGCAACGCCGGCAGCGGCTGGTTCATGTCCCAGCACCATTCCAGCACCGGCGCCGAATACGGTTCCGCCGTGGCCTCGACGCTACGCCGGTGCGCGACCACGGTTTCGCCGCGGCGCAGGCAGGCCTCGGCGATGGCGCGACCGATCCGGCGCGAGGCGCCGGTGACCAAGGTGACAGCTTGCGACATCAGCCGGTCTCCCGTTGCGTGGCGTTGGCGATGCGATCGGCCGCTTCGCGCAGGTAACGCTGCACGAAGGCGGCGCTGGCGAAACAGTAGAAACCGGTCGCGTTGTGTTCCGGACGAAAGCCACGTTGTTGCGCGATCGCGGCCAGTCCGTCCTGCAGCGCCGGCAGCGGCAATTGGCGCAAGCCGTGGAACAGGTAAGGCCGGCCCGGGTCGTAACGCGCCTGCCAACGCAGCGCGCCGTCGATGCGGCCGATCAGGTCGATGTCCAGCGGCACCGGCATCTGTCGGCGCGGATCGCGCTCGCGGCCGAACTCGGCCTCCAATTGCTTGAATCGGCGTTCCAGCGCGGCTTCGGCCGGCGCCGCGCGCCACTCCAGCGCCAACAGCAAATTGACCGTGGCGCCGCCGCGATACGGACGGTGCCGGTCGCCATACAACTCCGACACGCCGCGCACGGAGTCGGCGCCGGCGTCGACGGCCAACAACGCCGCGGCTTCGAGCAGATTCTCGACCCGCGCCCCGTCGCTCGCGCCCAGGCAGATCAGCGCGGTCCAGCTCATGCGCGGCGCATCCGCGCGCTGCGGCGAAGACGACGGCTCGGCGGATGGATTTCCATGGTCTTGCGCTCCCAATTGCGCGCGCCCGGTCCCGGCGGGCCGCGGCGCTTGAATGACGCGCGATCGCGGCGGACGGCCGCGATCGCTCCGCCTGCATTCTAGCCATCAATCCGGGACTTCTCCCGGCCGCCGCCGCGACGGCGCGGACCGGTTTGCGCACGCCCTCAGGGCACCGGGTACGGCATGTCCTCGAAGCGCTGGGGATGATAGCCCTTGATCCCGACCTGATGGGCCAGCTCGCTGCGGAAATCCAGGCCCGCGCGCAGGCAGTCGAGCACATGGCCGAAACCGAAACGCGGTTCCCATTGCAGATCGCGCCGCGCCGCCTGATTCACGTAGACCCGATCCAACTGCGGCAACAGCGTCCAGCCCTTGGCCGCGTACAACTCGCGGCAGTGCGGGAACAGGCGTTCGACCACCGCGGCCGCGTCGCGGCTGAGTTCGGCCAGGTGCTCGGGCGCGAACGGGGTGGTCGCCGAGACGATGTAGCGGCCGAACCCGAGCGCGGGCGCGCGCTCGATCGCGCACAGATGGGCCTGGACCACATCGTCGATATCGGCGCGGCGGTACAGCAGTTCGTTGGCCTGCAGGTTGGCCGAGTCGAAACGGCTGCGCGCCTCGGCGTTGTCGTCGTCTTCGGGAAAGAAGCGCGAGGTGCGCAGCACCAGCACCGGCAGGCGGTGCCTGTGGTGAAACAGCTCGCACATGCCTTCGGCGGCGATCTTGGTGGTGCCGTAGATGTTCTTGGGAATCGGCGTCACCTGCTCGGTGATCCAGGTCGCCGGATCGCCGGGATGCGGGGTGAGGGCCGCGCCGAAAGCGCTGGTGGTGCTGGTGAAGATGAACGACTCCACGCCCTGCGCCAGCGCCGCTTCCAGCAACGCCAGGGTACCGGCGATGTTGGTGTCGACGAACTGCTGATAGCTGTGGGTGGCCACATGCGGTTTGTGCAGCGTGGCCGAGTGGATCACGCAGCGCACGCCGCGCATCGCCTCGGCGACGAAATCGCGATCGGCGATGGAGCCGACTTGGTCGGTGAACGCCGAAGGCTTGATGTCCAGCCCGCGCGCGGGCCGCGATTGCGCGCGCAGGCGGCGCATCAGGCCTTCGCCGAGGTGGCCGGCGCTGCCGGTGACGAGGATGGTCATAACGCAGAGCTCGCGACGGGTACGGAAACGGGCGCGCCACGCGGTCGAGCCGCGCCGGCGCCAACAGGGTCGAGCTTCAGGGTACAAGCCCGCGCCGGCGGCGGCCATGTACAGCTGTCATGACCGTTCGGTCGTGTGGATCGACGACGCGGCGATCGAGCGTTCGCTCGACGGCGCGCCCCTCATCGCGGGATGCGATCGACCTCGTCGACGAGCTCAGGCCCACGCGCTGCTCGTGGCGATCGCGCCCACGGTCATCACAGCGACGGTTCCGTGCGCTCAGGCTTCGACCGATATCCGCGGCGGCGGCGGATCGCATCCGGCGACGGCCGGCGTGGACGGCCGGCGTGCTTGGCTGCTCCGGCGAGGAAACCGGCGCGAGCGACGGGGCCGCCGCCTCGCGCGCGGTCGCGACGATCTCCTGGGCCAAGCGCTCGGGATCGTCGATCTGCGACAACCGCACGGCCAGGCGGTCGTATCCAAGCGAACGCGGGTGATCGTTCATGGCGGCGCAAGGGTCCGATGCGCGACGGACGGCGCGCGACCCGCACAGCCTGCGCCGGCGCATGTAAGCCCGATGTCGGAATCGTGTCGGGCCTGCATCCGGCCGTTCAGGCCGATCCGTCCCGGCCCCGCCGCCGGGACACGGGCCGCCGGCGCCGCGCCGACCGGCGGCGGGACGCTGTCAAACATAGGTCATACATAGGCCATACGATCGCGCCAGCATAAGGAGATCCACAGATGAGGAAGATCCTCGGCCCCGCTCTGGCGGTGGTGTTGCTGGCCGGCGTCGTCGTCGGCATCGTGTTGTCCTTCAGCGGCAAGCGCGCCAGCGACCGCGCCTCGGCCGCCGCCGATCAAGCCCAGGCCGCCGCCGCGAACCGCATCACCGTGCGCGTGCTCACCGGTTCGGAAAAGCTCGAATTCCTGCGCGATCCCGAACTGGCCCAGGCCCTGCTCGCAGACGACATCGTGCTGGAAGTGCAGAAAGCCGGCTCGCGCGAAATCGCCACCCGCCCCGACCTCAAGACCTTCGACGCCGCCTACCCCGCCGGCGCCGCGGCGGCGCGCAAGATCGCCGCCGCGACCGGTTCGCGCCGCGTGTTCAACAGCTACTACACGCCGATGACCGTGGCCAGTTGGAAACCGCTGCTGCCGACCCTGCAGGCCAACGGCATCGTCGGCAAGCAAGGCAATGCCTACTTCATCGTCGACATGCGCAAGCTGGTCGCGTTGATGGAACAAGGCATTCGCTGGAAGGACCTGCAACCCAACCCGAACTACGCGGTCGGCAAATCGGTGCTGATCACCAGCACCGACGTGCGCACCAGCAACTCGGCGGCGATGTATCTGGCGCTGGCCAGCTACCTGGCCAACGGCGACGACGTGGTCGCCAACGAGGCCGGCGCCGACCAGATCGCCGATCGCCTAGTGCACTTGTTCTCCAAGCAGGGTTATCAGGAATCGAGTTCGTCCGGTCCGTTCGAGGACTACGTGACGATGAAGATGGGCAAGTCGCCGCTGGTGATGATCTACGAGCAGCAGTTCCTGGAATACGCGTTCAAGCACAACAGCGTGGACCCGGACATGGTGCTGCTGTACCCGCAGCCGACCGTGTTGACCAAGCACACAATAGTTGCTCTCAATGATAAAGGCGCGCGCTTCGCCGAAGCCTTCGAACGCAATCCCAAGGTGCGGGCGATCGCCGCGCGCTACGGTCTGCGCGGCCCCGACAACGCGGCGCTGTTCGCCGACGCCGCCAAGCGCGGCATCGAGGTTCCGCAAACGCTGGTCGACGTCGTCGACCCGCCGACCTACGACATCCTCGAACGCATGATCAGCCGCATCGAAACCCAACTCGGCCACTGAAGAGTGTGCTCATAAAGGAATGACCTCATGAACAGCGACGTCAAGCAAGAACCGCAAGCGCAGACGCTGGCCGAACCGGTCGCGCCGCTCACCCTGGAAATGCCCGAACCGGAGATCGCAGTGCGCGAGCCCGATCAGGCCGCGGCGATGATTCCGTTCAAGGACGAAACCCGCGGCCAGGTGCTCACCCAGGCCGACCAGTTCATCGCCGATCTGCTGGCGCTGGACCCACATTCGGAAGATTTCCGCGGCCGCGTCGACAGCGCGTTCCGCCTGGGCCGCAAGGAGATCGGCGACAGCACGTTGCTTACCAACAAGTTCCTCGACAAGAACTTCGTCTCCGACGCCGACAGCCCCGCGTTCAAGGTCATGAGCCAGATGCGGACCTTGTTCGAAGACCTCAATCCGGCCAATGAAGGCGATCTGTTCAGCGCCTACAAGATCCTCGGCCTGATTCCGTTCGGCAACAAACTGCGCGCCTATCTGCAGCGCTTCGACTCGGCGGGCGAATCGATCCGCAAGACCATCGACAATCTGTACGGCGTGCAGGACGAGCTGGCGCGCGACGATCAGGCGCTGTACGCGACCATGCAGAAACTGCTCGAAGCCATGACCCGGCTCAAGGCCGCCGACGTGTTCGCCGAACAGCTCGACACCCGGCTCACCACGGCGTTGGACTCGCTCAAGAGCACCGACCCGACCCGGGCCAAGGCGGTCGAACAGGAAGTGCTGTTCTACGTGCGCCAGGCCAGCGTCGACATCAAGACCCAGATCCTGGTCTGCATCAACGGCTACAAGATGCTCGAAGGCCTGCGCAAGACCGGGCGCGAGCTGCGCAACGGTTGCGACCGCATGGCCACCATCGGCATGTCCAGCCTGTCGATCGCCGCGACCTTGGCGCGCGCGCAGGGCTATCAGATCCAGGTGATGGACGCGCTGAAATCCAGTTCGAAGGCGATCGAAGGCCTGATCACCTCGACCTCGACCCAGTTCGGCCAGCACGTCGACCGCGTCGCCGAGTTCCAGTCCAATCCGCTGATCGGCGTGCAGACCTTGCAGAACGCCTTCGACACCACCTTCGCCGCGCTCGACCGCATGGACGAGTTCCGCAGCAAGGCGATCGCTTCGATGGGCACCAACATCGAACAGCTGCGCGGCCTGATCGCCACCGGCGAGGCGCGCATGAACCGCGAACGCGAGGCGATCGCGGCAGTCAAGCACGCCGTGCCGGCGGTGAGCGGCCCGGTGGCGCTGTAAGCCGCGCGCCGATGGCGATCCGCTCCCACCTTCTTCACCTCGTCTCTCCGGCCCAGGCCGGAACCGCCACAGGATGGCCGCGACCATGATTCGATTACTGCGCAACGCCCTGCTCGCCCTAGCCTTGCTGACGCTGGCCGGGTGCGACGGCGGCGGCGCCGACGCGGGCGCCGGCGAACCGCCCGGCGCGGCGGATTTCACCGTACTCGCCGGCTCCGAACTCAAGGACGTGGAAACCCAGTTGTCCGACGAGATCCGCAAGGCGACCGGGGTCCGGCTGCGCTTCGCCTACGCCGGCACCCTGGATGCGATCGACCGGCTCAACGCAGGCGAGCAGTTCGATGCGGTGTGGGTGAGTCACGGCAAGTATCTGGCGATGAATCCGGCGCTCAAGCTCAAGTTGCTCGCCCAGGACAAAGTGATGCTGTCGCCGGTGGTGCTGGGCGTCAAAACCTCCAAGGCGCGCGAGCTGGGCTGGGACCAGAACGAACCGACCTGGAAGGACATCGCCGAAGCCTCGCGCAGCGGCCGTTTCAGTTTCGGCATGACCAACCCGACTTCGAGCAATACCGGCTTCACCGCCTTGATCGGCATCGCCTCGGCGCTGGCCGCCAATCCCGATGCGCTGACCGAAGCCGACGTCGCCAATCCCACCCTCAAGGCCTTCTTCCAGGGCCAGCGCATGACCTCGGGCTCGTCGGGCTGGCTCGCCGACGCCTATGTGCGCGATCAAGCCAAGGTCGACGGACTGATCAATTACGAATCGGTGCTGCTCAGCCTCAATCGCGACGGCAAGCTCACCGAACCGCTGGTGTTGGTCTATCCCAAGGAAGGCATCGTCACCGCCGACTATCCGCTGATGCTGCTGCAGGCCGGCAAGCGCGCCGACTACGACAAGTTGATCGCGTTCCTGCGCTCGCCCGCCTTCCAGACCCGCTTGTCGGAGACGACCTTGCGCCGTCCGGTCAATCCCGACGCCACCGCGGCCGCGGCGATTCCCAAGCGCACCTTGATCGAGCTGCCCTTCCCCGGACAGCCGCAGGTGATCGAGCGTTTGCTGGAAGGCTTCCTCGCCGACGTGCGTATTCCGGCCAGTTCGCGCTACGTGCTCGATCTGTCCGGCTCGATGGCCAACGAGGGTCGCATCGACGCGATGAAGGCGGCGATGGCGACCTTGGCCGGCGCCGAAGCCGGCTCGCTGAGCGGCCGTTACGCGCGTTTCCAGAAACGCGAGAAAGTCGGACTGCTGCCGTTCTCCACCCATCCCGAGCCGACCCGCTTGTTCGACATGGGCGATACGCCGCAGACCAGCCAGGCCACGCTCAAGGCGATCGCCGACACCGTCGCGCCGATGCGGCCCGACGGCGGCACCGCGATCTTCGACAGCGTGCGCCAGGCATTGGAAGAACTCGCCGCGGAAAAACGCAAGACTCAACAACCCCGGTACTACACCGTGGTGTTGATGAGCGACGGCGAGAACACCGAAGGCAGCGGCCTGCGCGAATTCATCGCCTGGCACGCGGCGCAGGACGAAACCCTGCGTTCGATCCGGGTGTTCCCGATCCTGTTCGGCGACGCCGACCTGGACGAGATGAACGCCCTGGCAGAAGCCACCGGCGGCAAGGTGTTCGACGCCAAATCCAAATCGCTGACCCTGGTGTTCAAGGACATCCGCGGATATCAGTGATGAACGAGCTGACCACGCCGACGACGCCGCAGCGCTTGCGACTGTATCTCTACAGCAACCGCAACATCGCCGGTTGCGTGTTGGGGCTGCTCGGCCTGGGGCTGTTGTTCGCCGGCGTGATCGATCGCGGCTGGCCGCTGATCGTGCTGGGCCTGTACGGCGTGGGCGCCCTGGGTTGGCCGCGCAACACCCTGGCCGAATCGATCGCCCAGACCGAAGTATCCGGCGAAGCCTTGGTCCAGCACATGGATCGGCTGGTCAAGCAGGTCGCCAAGCGCCTGCCGCCGCCGGCCTTGGAAAGCCTGCGCAACATCCAGCAGACCCTGCAAGAACTGCTGCCGCGCCTGAGCGAACTCAAACGCAATGGCGCCTTGTCCGCGCAGGCCGCTTTCACCGTGCAGGAAACCCTGCGCCGCTATCTGCCGGACATGCTCTCGGGTTACCTCAAACTGCCGCCGGTGTTCGCCAAGACCCAGGCGCTCAAGGACGGCCGCACCGCCGCGCAGACGCTGTCGCAGCAATTGCAGTTGTTGGACGATTCGCTCAAGCGCATCTCGCGCGACGCCTTCGCCGGCGACGCCGAATCGCTGATCGTCAGCGAGCGCTTCCTGAAGGAAAAATTCGACGCCAAGTCGGCGTTCGAACTGGCCTAGGAGACCGCCGATGCCGCCCGAAGACGACGCGCTGTGGGCCATCCGCGAGGAGTTGATCGGCGAAGGCCGCCTGCCCGGCGCGCAGATGCGCGCGCCGTTGGAACAGGCTCAGCTCGACGATATCGCCTGGCGCATGCTGCGCGCCGGCGTGCAGCCGACCGTGGAAAGCCTGCGCACCGTCTATGGCCGCGGCTCGCCCAACCGGCTGCACCCGATGCTGCGCCGGTTCTACGCCGGCCTCGCCACGCGTCTGCAGTTCGCGCCGCTGGCCGAGGACGTACCGGCGCCGCTGCGCCAGTTGTGGTTGCAGGCCTTGGATCTGGCGATGGACGCGGTCGCGGCGAAGCACGCGGCGCAGGCCGAGGATCTGCGCAAGCGCGAAGCCGAACTCGACCGGCGCGAGGCGGCGCTGGCCCTGCACCTGGCCGAAGCCTCCGCGCACGCCGTCGCGGCCGAGCCGAGCCCGCCACGCAAACGCGAATCCGCGCGGCGGATCGGCAACGAGCGTTCGCCGGACTGAGCGGCTCGCCGGTTCACGCGATGGGCATGAGCATGGCGCAGCGCCCTGTGCAGCCGCCTGCGCGATCGACGCGGCGGGCCCGGGCCGTCGGCCGAGCGTGGGTGCCGCATCGCGAATGGGCTAAACTAGCCCGGTTACCGCACCCTGCCCGGATGGCGAAATCGGTAGACGCAGCGGACTTAAAATCCGCCGGCCTCGCGGCCGTGCCGGTTCGAGTCCGGCTCCGGGCACCACAGCGCCGTCTTGCACCATCCCGAGTTGCCCCGGTAAAGAGCCAAAGCCCGCAGAAATTCGGGATTTTTCGTTTCAGGGCGTTCCGCATCGTCCCGTTGCAACCCGTTCCCTTCGGGGATACCGTTGGGGATACCAGCGACGGAATGCTCAGGGTGGGCGTTCCGGTATCCCAAGGAACCGACCCCATGCCTAACCCCCGATCTACGGGCCTCACCGATACCCGCGTCCGCCAAGCTAAAGCCGACGCCAAGCCCTACAACCTCTACGACACCGCCGGCCTCTACGTGACCATTGCCACGACCGGGGCGAAGTGGTGGCGACTGAAGTTTCAGCACGCCGGCAAAGAAAAACGAATGGGCTTGGGCGCATATCCCGAGGTCTCGCTCGCCGAGGCTCGGAGTCGGCGCGATGCCGCGCGCGCGGTCGTACGTGACGGCCGCGACCCGGCCGCCGAGCGCAAGGGCGAACGCCAGCGCGCGGCGTTGTCGGCGGCGACGACATTCAAGGCGGTGGCGGAGGAATGGCTCGACAAGCAACGCCAGCGCCTCGCGGCCGTGACCCAGGCAAAGGCCGAGTGGTTGTTGGGAATGGCTTACGCCGGCTTCGGCGCGCGCCCCATCGCCGAGATTGCCGCTCCCGAGGTGTTGGCGATGCTGCGCGGGATCGAGGCACGCGGCACGCACGAAACGGCATCGCGGGTGAAGCAACGCATCGGACAGGTGTTTCGATACGCCATCGCGACCGGGCGGGCCGAGCGCGATCCCACCGCAGATCTGCGCGGCGCGTTGACGCCGGTGGTGTCGAAGTCGCGGGCGGCGGTGACGCATCCCGACGATGTGGCCGTTCTGCTGCGCGCGCTGTATGCCTACGAAGGCCAGCCGACGACCTGCGCGGCGTTGAAGCTCGCTCCGTTGCTGTTCGCGCGCCCCGGCAACCTGCGGGCGATGGAGTGGTGCGAACTTGATCTGGATGCCGAGGAACCGGAGTGGCGCATCCCGGCCGGCAAGATGAAGATGCGCGACGAGCATGTGGTGCCGCTGCCGACGCAGGCCGTGGCGATTTTGCGCGCGCTTCACGCGCTGACCGGGAGGGGGCCGTATTGTTTCCCCGGCCTGCGCACGGCGGGTCGGCCGATGTCGGAGAACACAGTCAATGCCGCGCTGCGCCGACTCGGATTCGATAAGGACACGATGACCGGCCACGGCTTCCGGGCGATGGCGTCCACGCGGTTGAACGAAATGGGCTGGTCGCCGGACGTGATCGAACGCCAGCTCGCGCACGCCGAGCGCAACAAGGTGCGAGCGGCCTACAACCGGGCGCAATACCTGGGCGAGCGGCGGAAGATGATGCAGGCGTGGGCGGACTGTCTGGACCGGCTTCGCGAGGGTGAGAACAAGGTCGTTCCGATTCGGCGCAAGCGCGCGTAGCCAGCGACTTACTCGGGCTTGTAAACGTCCCGAGCCGTCCCAATCCGTCTCACCTCCCAAGATCACGGCGCACTACCGTGTCCCCACCCCCGTCGCAACGCCGGGTGGGTGATCCGCGTCGCAAGGAGCCAAGACGAATGAATCGCGACATCACGCCCGGCGCGGCGTACCGCTTTGAACACTTCCGGGTTTCCGACGGGGGCGGCCTGTCGCTCCCGAAAGGTACTGCGCCAGAATTCGTGCAGCTAGTGAATCGCGCTTGGCGCAGTTCGCCGACCCCGGCCGCACGTTCTCTCGACTGGTGGGGTGTGCTTGCGGAATTCGCTTCTTATGCGGCGCGGTGGGGGCGCGCGATGTACCGTGTCGTGCGATCACCGACGGGGGATGAGCGGCTGCGATTCTTTTGGGATGAAGCCGATCAGGCCGCGTTCTTGCGAACCCATCCAGGGACCGAACTTAGGCCGCATCAGCCGCAAGCCTTGTTTACACCGGTGGGTGCGGTACACGAGCTTCAGGCGTTCTTGACGACCTGGGACGGCGAGGCGAACCGTCATCCGTGGAAGGACGCGCTGCCTGAGGGATTTGAAGGTGTGACCTACGAGGACGTGTTGACGGCGTTCGCGCTGCACTTGATTCATGAAGCCTTGCCGTGTCCGGCGACGGGTTGGTGGCCGGATCACGCCGTCAACGGTTTGGTGCAAGCCGGCCTCGCGCTTGCGATCGCCGAGTACTGGCGGGGCCACAACGGCCGGGAGGAAGCGGTCAGCGATGAAGCGGCCACGCGCGCGCGCCGCCGCTGGGAGCCGCTGGGGCCTGTCAAGGCGCGTGCGCTTGAACTGTATCAATCACGCAAGTGGCCGAGCGCTTGGGCCTGCGCCGGCAGCATTGCTCCGGAGTTGGTCGAGATGTCGCGCGCGGTGGGCCTGCCGTTGAGTCCGGAGAATGCGCGGCGCACGGTGTATGGCTGGATCAAGCCGCCCCGGCGCAGCCCGCCGTCAATGTTGGCTGCCGGCAGCCGGTAATGGGTGGTCTGAGCGCAGCCGGGTAGCGGGCTGCGCGGGGTCCACTAACGTCTCTGCGCAGGTCGTCAACGCGTGCAGGCACACGGTCTAGGCGTACGTTCGCATCTGATTAGCTTGTTGCATCGCTGCACCCGCAGCGGCCCATGCGATCCCGCATCGGCCCATTGCCGGAAACCATCGATGCAAAACAAACCCCGCCTTTCCCCGTCTGTCTCCGACCTGCTGCGCCTGCCCGAGGTGATGCGTCGGACCGGCTTGTCCCGTAGTGAGGTGTACCGCCGCGTCGCGGCGGAGACCTTTCCCGCTCCCGTCAAACTCGGTGCTCGCGCGAGTGCGTGGGTAGCCGTCGAGGTCGGGGCCTGGATCGCCGACCGCATTGCCGCGCGCGCGGTCAAGGAGGTCGCATGATCGTGCGCTTCCTGCACCTGCCGGACGGCACGCCGGTCGAACTCGATACCGAAACGGCGACGTTGCGCGCGCCGACCGCGCACTTGCGCGAGAGCGGCGGCGTGATGCCGGTGGGTCTGCCGCGCCGGCTGCATACGGCCTGGATGCTGTCCTTGCCGATGGCTTTGAGCGATCTGGCGACGGCGACGTGGCCGCGCGGTGAGGCGATAACGCTGGCGCAGGCCCGACGCATGGTCGATGCCGCCGACCCCCGCGAACTCGACACGATCCTGGCCGGTTTCGATGCCGACGTCGGCGGCGATTTGGACGCCGGAGGTTTGGCCGCGCTGATCGAAGCCGGACTGTCCGATCTGCGCGACCTGGAGGCCCCGCGATGATGCCGCGTCCGAATCGCCGCAAGGTGGTAACCGAGCGCGCTGTGCGCCTGCCGATCCGATGGCGCGACCGATTGCCCGATCCGGCGACGTACTACGCCGCCCATGTCGCCAGCCTGGGCCGAGCGACCGCCGACGGCTGGGCGCGCGGTTGCTGTCCGTTCCACGAGGACCGGAACGCATCTCTGAGCGTCCACGTCGGCGACGCGCGCGGTGGCTGGCGCTGCTTCACTGGTTGCGGCCACGGCGATCTGGTTGCTTTCCATTGCCGATTGCACGGACTCGACTTCATCGCCGCCGTGCGCGATCTGATCGGGAGCGGACGATGAACTCCGCCGCTCTACTTCCGGCAACTGTCGGCAACAACGACGAGGCGGCCCGACGGGCCGCCCGTCACCTCGCGCACGGCGTCATCGCGCAGGGCTATCAGCCGACCGCCTTGCACGCCTACCGCCTGGCCGATGGCGCGGCGTGGGCTTGGCGTATGCGCTGCGATCATCCGCAACACGGGAAATGGATGCGTCCGATGCGGCGGGACGGCGGCGACTTCGTGATCGGCGAGCCCGACGCCCCGGCCAGCGGAAAGCCGCTGTATCTGCTGCCGGAACTGCTCGCGTCCGACGATCCGGTGTGGGTGGTGGAGGGCGAGCGCTGCGCCGACGCGCTCGCGGCCTGTGGATTGACGGTGACGACCAGCGGCGGCGCGGATAGCGCGCAGGCGGCCGATTGGTCGCCACTGCGCGGACGCAGGTGCATCCTTTGGCCGGACCATGACACTGCTGGCCAGCGCTACGCCGACGTCGTCGCCGGCCTGCTGCGTGCATTGGGATGCACGGTAGAGGTCGTGGAAGTCGCCGCGTTGGGTCTGCCGTCCAAGGGCGATTGCGTGGACTGGCTGGCCGCGCATCCCAGCGCGACCGTGGACGATGTGGCCGCGTTGCCGCGCGCGCTGAGCACGATCCAGGGCGACGGCGTCGCCGCCGCGCGCGAGGGCTGGGGCGAACCGGAGCCGCTGGTGCGCGAGGTGCCGGCGTCTGCGTCGTATCCCGCCGACGCGCTGGGACCGATCCTGGGCGATGCCGCGCATACCTTGCACCGCATCGTGCAAGCGCCGCTGGCGATCTGCGGGCAATCGTTGTTGGCGGCGGCCTCGTTGGCGGCGCAGACGCACGCCGATGTCGTCATCGATGGCCGCGTCATGCCGTTGACGGTGTGGGGATTGACCGTGGCCGACTCCGGAGAACGCAAGTCGGCGGTGGACGCCGAAGCCTTGCGCATGCACCGCGAGGTGCAGCGTGATCGGGTTGAGCGCTATAAGGACGCGCACGCCCGCCACCTGATCGAGTTGGAGGCTTACGACACTGCACGCGCGGCGGCGAAGCGCAGCAAGCAACCCGACGCCGTGCGCGCGGGGTTGCTCGCGCTTGGACCCGCCCCGGAACCGCCGTTGTTGCCGTACCTGCTGGCGTCGGAGCCGACCTTGGAGGGCATCCACAAGTTGCTACAAGCCGGTGGCCCTGCGCTGGGCCTGTTCTCCGACGAGGGCGGTCAGTTCCTGGGCGGGCACGCGATGGGCCGGGACCACGCGACCAAGACGGCGGCGGGCTTGTCGAAGCTGTGGGACGGCGGCAGTGTGGACCGTATTCGCGCCGGGGATGGCGCAACGGTGCTGTACGGGCGGCGACTGGCGCTGCACTTGATGGTGCAACCCGTCATCGCCGAGGCGGTCTTGTCCGATCCGCTGTTGACCGGGCAAGGATTCTTGGCGCGTTGCCTGCTGGCGTGGCCGCCGCCGATGGCAGGCACGCGCAGCTACACCGAAGCCGACGCCAGCGCCGAGCCGGCCTTGCAGCGCTACGGCGCGGCGGTCGCCGACCTGCTGCGTCGGCCGTGGCCGCTGCGCGAGGGCCAGCGCAACGAACTGGAACCGCGCCGGCTGCCGCTCAGCGCCGAGGCAAAGCGCCTTTGGATCGAGGGCTATCACACCATCGAGGCCGGGATCGCGGACGAGTATGCCGCGATCAAGCCGGTCGCCAGCAAGGCCGCCGAACAGGTCGCGCGCGTCGCGGGCGTGCTGACCCTGATCGCCGATCCTGACGCCGTGCAAGTCGAGGCGACGGCGATTCGGTCGGCGGCGGTGCTGATCGACTGGCACCTGGGCGAGGCCGCGCGGTTGGCCGGCAGCGCGGCCTTGTCGGTCGAGGTGCAGCGCGCGCAGGCGGTGTTGACCTGGTGTCGTGAGCGCCGCAAGGCGTGGACGTGTCCGCGCGAACTGATCCGCCTGGGACCGAACTGCGTCCGCGAAGGTGGGGCAGCGCATGAGGCGATGGCCGAACTGGTGCGGGCGGGCTGGGCGCGACCGGCCGACGACATCGAACTTGACGGGCGACGCCGCCGCCGGGCGTGGCGACTGCATCCGACCGTGTCCGATGACGACTGACCCCTGCGACAATTGCGACATTGCGACGCTTTTTGTCCCAGGCCGTCCCGACCTTCAGTCGGCGGCCGAAAGTGTCGCAATTGTCGCAATGTCGCAGCGGGTCCAGCTCCGCGCGCGCAGCCGTGCGAATGACCTTCCCCGATTCCCTGACCACGATCCCGGAGCCATTCATGGGCCGACTGGCCGACGCGATGAC
>NZ_JBQJIL010000022.1:0-36659 GCF_052078715.1 Lysobacter sp. CA199
TCGACTACATCGAAATGTTCTACAACCCCACCCGCCGCCACAGCCATCTGGGCGGCGTCAGTCCTGAGGCCTTTGAGCGTGCCTCAATTTGAGGCTGGCGAGTGTCTTAAATTCCTGGGCAGTCCACAGACGGTCCTGCGCGTCGTACTTGAACTCGGTCTTGGCGTTGATGCCGCCGAGGTCCTGGATCGTCTTGGCGAGGCGGTTGAGCGGATCGTAGTCGTTGTCGGTCTTGCGGCCGAGCGCGTCGACCACCGCAACGCCATTGCCGGCGTTGTCGTAGGTGTAACCCGTCGGGTGGTCTTCGGCGGTCTTGGTGGTCTTGAGCTGGTCGATCTGGTTGTAGATGCGCGACAGCGTTCGCTTCAAGACGCCGCCGTTGTCTTTGGTGTCTTCCTTGATCCGGTTGCCCGCGTTATCGAGCGTGTAGTGAATCTGGTTGCCGGCCGAATCGAAGATATCGACCAACCGCCGAGCGGGATCGTATTCGTAGCGCACGAACGAGCCATCGGGCTCAGTGACTTTCTTCATCAGGCCTATCGGGTAGTACTCGTACAGCGTGATCGCGTCATCCGATTCGACGGCCGGATTGGGGCCACGGAGCTTGCGTGCCGCCAGCAGGCCGTGAACGTTGTATTCCAGGTCGGTCACCACGCCGTTCGCGTCCTTGCTCGAAAGCGGCCTGCCGGCGCCGTCGTAACGCAGGTTTTCCTGCATCACTTGGCCCAGCGCATTGGTGACTTTCCATAGGTCGCCCTTGCGATAAGCGCAGGTCGACGGCGAAGTGGCGCATGCACTGTCTTCGGTCGCGTAGTAGGTATAGGTGGTGGTGTCGGCGATATCCGTGCGGGGACCATCGACGGACAGCAGCAGCCCAGGCAACGAACACGTACCCGATGCCGCGTCAGCTTGGGTGCAGTAGTTCGAGGTCGACGTGCGCTTGGCCAGCGGGTTACTGGCGGGCAGCGCCGGATCGGTTTGGCTGGCCTGAAGAATCTGGCCGCGGTCGTTGTAGGTCCAGTTGTAGCGAACGACCGGGTTCCCGGCGCCATCGGATACTTCACGTTGGACCGGTTTACGCAGGGTCGTGTGCCATTGGGTCGCAGTGCTGCGGAGGTAGGTGCCGCCGGTCATGGTGCGGCAGTCGAAGGAGGGGCTGGCGCCTTCGACTCTTCTCAGTTCGAGGTTGCGGGTCAGGTCATAATTTCGGCAGGTTTTGCTGCTGCCGACCACCTCTTCGATTGCATTGAGGTTGGTGTCGTATGCGTATGTCTTGTCGACGGGAACGCAGTCCGTACAAGTCTGCTCGACCTTGTCTATGACTCGGCGGCCCAGTTCTGCGTGATATTTGTAACGCGACATCGCGCCGCTCGGCTCGGTGACCAGAATCTGATCCCAATAGTGGGTATTCGAGTCG
The DNA here is from genome assembly GCF_052078715.1 of Lysobacter sp. CA199. Lineage (NCBI taxonomy): Bacteria > Pseudomonadati > Pseudomonadota > Gammaproteobacteria > Lysobacterales > Lysobacteraceae > Lysobacter > Lysobacter sp. CA199. Next base: position 1,418 of record NZ_JBQJIL010000022.1, read on the forward strand.
ATAACATATTTGCCCAGCCCGCCAACACGTTCGGTGCTGGAGGGACGATCTTCAGCGTAGGCATATGCCGTAATTATATTTCCCTGTCCGTCCTCGACTTGCTTGAGCAACGAATTGTTGCCTGCATAGGTCTGGTAGACATAACGCTCTTGGTGATCGCCATAGTCCGCCTTTTCCAGAAGGCCGGCGCTGTTGTAAACATATGAAACGAAACGGCCCGCCGAGTCCATAACCCGATCCAAGCGCCGATCTTCACGAAACTGGAAGGTCAAGAATCGACCTTTGTGATTCGTGACCGTCCTCAGCAATCCAAAATCGCCATACGCATAAGCCAAGCTGGTGCCATCGGGTCGCTCAACGCTCAGCAATCGGCCGTCGCTGTCGAACAGTTCGATTTCGCGGTCCTTCAACATAAGCCGATAGCCCGGATTTCCGTTAGCGAGCACGACTTCGGACAAGGCATTGCAAAGCTGATCTTTTTCAGCGACCCAAAGACCGGACGCCTCATCCTTGAGGAACATCAGCGGGTCGCCATTGGGCATCACGATCTGGATGATCGGAGCGAACATGCCTCCCGGCGTGGCGTTGATGTTCAACCATTGGGTGTGTTCGACATACCATCCGTTGCCCAACGCTGAGGGATAGCCGTTCCCACTTCGCTGTGCAGAGCGGTAATGCCGGGTGAATCCCAGCCCATCGATGGAATCGAAGTCGGATACCGGCAGCGTCTTGTCCAGGGCAGTGACGTCGACGGGATTGCCGACGACCTCATTGGGGCAGGACGGCGGCTTGACGGCCGGCTGGCTACGGCTGCAATGCGGATTGCTGTTATGGAAATCTGAGTAATGGACGCCGGCATAGCCATTAGGGCAAGTCAAACGCGTAAAGGCCCATTGCGAATAGAAGGCAGGCCCTTCATAGGCATCGTTTTCGCGCTTGTAGACGTCGAACTGACACCCCTGACCCGATTGTGGATCTATTCGGAATTTTGCATTGCGGTAGTAAACCAACGCAGGCTGAAACGAATTTTGTATCGCAAGACAGGCAGCGTCCCCTGATCTATGAGGGTTACCTGCGCTCGGGGAATTCACATACTCAACACTCGCTCGAATTTTGTCGAAATTTGGCGTACTGGTCTGGGCAACTACATTACTCGCGTAACCTGCGACGAGCATTACCACAATGAAGGCAACCTTATCCATAACGCTCCCTGTTCGGCACATCAATTGATTTCCACAGCACATAGTCTGCACACTAAATCCGCAAACCCCAAAAACGAGAAAACCGGCTCAACGCCGGCTTTCTCTTGATGCCTCGGCGATCCAGGCGATCACCTGACCTCAGCCACCTCAACCCCATCCAACCCCTGCGACAAGGTCCGCGCATCCCCGCCCTGCGCCAACTTGATCCGCAAGCGCACTTCGTTCTGCGAGTCGGCATAACGCAGCGCGTCTTCGTAGCTGATCTCGCCGGCCTGGTACAGCTCGAACAGGGCTTGGTCGAAGGTCTTCATGCCGAGCTGCACGGAGTCCTTCATCAGTTCTTTGAGTTTGTGGACTTCGCCGTCGCGGATGTAGTCCTGGGCCAGCGGGGTGCCGAGCAGGATTTCCATGGCGACGCGACGGCCCTTGCCGTCGGGGGTCGGGATCAGTTGCTGGGCGACCACGCCTTTGAGATTGAGCGACAAGTCCATCAGCAACTGGTTGCGGCGGTCTTCGGGGAAGAAGTTGATGATGCGGTCCATCGCCTGGTTGGCGTTGTTGGCATGCAGTGTGCACAGCACCAGGTGGCCGGTTTCGGCGAAGGCGATGGCGTGGTCCATGCCTTCGCGGGTGCGCACCTCGCCGATCATGATCACGTCCGGCGCCTGGCGCAGGGTGTTCTTGAGCGCGTTCTCCCAACTGTCGGTGTCGATGCCGACTTCGCGCTGGGTGATGATGCAGCCCTCGTGGCGGTGCACGAATTCGATCGGGTCTTCGATGGTGATGATGTGGCCGGTCGAGTTCTGGTTGCGGTAGCCGATCATCGCCGCAAGCGAGGTCGACTTGCCGGTACCGGTCGCGCCGACGAACAAGATGATGCCGCGCTTGGTCATCGCCAGGGTCTTGATGACCGGCGGCAGGTTCAGTTCTTCGATGGTCGGGATCTTGGTCTCGATGCGTCGCAGCACCATGCCGACCTGGTTGCGCTGGTAGAAGCAACTCACGCGGAAACGGCCGACGCCGGTCACGCCGATGGCGAAGTTGCATTCGTGAGTTTTTTCGAACTCTTCGCGCTGCTGCGGGTTCATCACGTTGAGCACGAGGTCGCGACTTTGCTGCGGCGTCAGCGGGTTCTGCGTGATCGGCGAGATCTTGCCGTGGACCTTCATCGACGGGGGCATGCCCGAGGTGATGAACAAGTCCGAGGCGCGCTGGTGCGCCATCAGCTTGAGGAAGGAGGTGAAATCGATCGCGCCGGAGGCGGTAGTCGGATTGGTCGGTGCGGGCGTGTTCATGGGGCTACCTCCTCGGGAGGTCTATAGCGGCGATGTAGTAGCCGGGGGAGATGGTGCGCACTGCGTGGTGCTCGCGAAGGCTCGGGTGGCGATCGGGGACGGGACGGCGGCGCACCGGAGCGCGCCGCCGGCTCCGGTCATTCGAACAGCCGCTTGTCCTTGGCGTATTCCTTGGCCTGCGGGCGCAGGATCATGCCGCGCTTGACCAAGTCCTGCAGATGCTGATCGAGCGTCATCATGCCGAAGTTCTGGCCGGTCTGGATCGACGAGTACATCTGCGCGACCTTGTCTTCGCGGATCAGGTTACGGATGGCCGGAATGCCGACCATGATTTCCCAGGCCGCGGTTCGGCCGCCGCCGACCTTCTTGAGCAGCGCTTGCGAGATCACCGCGCGCAGCGATTCGGACAGCATCGAGCGCACCATCGGCTTTTCGCCGGCGGGGAACACGTCGATGATTCGGTCCACGGTCTTGGCCGCCGAGGAAGTGTGCAGGGTGCCGAACACCAAGTGGCCGGTTTCCGCCGCGGTCAGCGCCAGACGGATGGTTTCCAGGTCGCGCAACTCGCCGACGAGGATGTAGTCGGGATCTTCACGCAAGGCCGAGCGCAGCGCCTCGTTGAAGCCGTGCGTGTCGCGGTGCACTTCGCGCTGATTGATCAGGCATTTCTGCGAGGTATGCACGAATTCGATCGGGTCTTCGACCGACAGAATGTGCGCGTACTCGTTCTTGTTGATGTGGTCGATCATCGCCGCCAGCGTGGTCGACTTGCCCGAACCGGTCGGGCCGGTGACCAGGATCAACCCCTGCGGCTGCTCGATAAGCTGGCGGAAGATCGGCGGGCAGCCGAGGTCTTCCAGCGACAGCACTTCGGAGGGAATGGTACGGAACACGGCGCCGGCGCCGCGGTTCTGGTTGAAGGCGTTGACGCGGAAGCGCGCCAGGCCGGGGATCTCGAAGGAGAAGTCGACCTCGAGGAATTCTTCGAAGTCGCGGCGCTGCTTGTCCGACATGATGTCGTAGACCAGCGCATGGACCTGCTTGTGGTCCAGGGCCGGGATGTTGATCCGGCGCACGTCGCCATCGACCCGGATCATCGGCGGCAGACCCGCCGACAGGTGCAAGTCGGATGCTTTGTTCTTAACCGAAAACGCCAGAAGTTCGGCGATATCCATGCGTGCTCCCCGCACTGCGTGAACCCGTCACCGGGTCCGTGAAAGCCAGCCAATTGGGCTCAGCCCAGTCGGCCTGATTGCAACCGTAAAGCTGGAACCAAACCACCCCCAAGAGGCAGTATAGCCCCCGGACGGCATGCCCGATCCAGCCCCCTCATCACAGGATTCCCCAACGTGCATCAGCACGTCCTGCACGACATCTTGCATCAGTTACAACGCGCGGCGCATGACGCCGACAGGTCGGTACCTCGATTGCTTGCGGTCAGTAAGACCCAAGATGAGACCGCTGTCGCGAATCTGGCCTTGCAGGGCCAGACCGCGTTCGGCGAGAACTACGTCCAGGAAGCCCTGGCCAAGCGCGCGGCCACGGCCGCCACGGCCGCGGCCGGGCATGCGCTGGAATGGCACCTGATCGGTCATCTGCAGTCGAACAAGGCCGCCGAGGCGGCGACCTTGTTCGACTGGGTGCACACCGTGGACCGCGCCAAACTGGTTACCGCCCTGGCGCGGCATCGCGCTTCGCAACCGCAGCGGCCGCCGCTGAACGTGCTGATCCAGGTCAACATCGACGATGAAGCCAGCAAGCATGGCTGCGCGCCTGCCGAGGTCGCGGCGCTGGCCGCGGCGATCGCGGCCGAGCCGGCGTTGCGCTTGCGCGGGGTGATGGTGATTCCCACGCCGCATGCCGATCCGGAGCAGCGCCGGCCGGCGTTCGTCCGCGCCAAGACTTTGTTCGATGCGCTCGCCGTTCAGTACGGCGCGGGCGTGGACACGCTGTCGATGGGCATGAGCGACGACTTCGCGATCGCGATCGCCGAGGGCGCGACGATGGTGCGGATCGGGACGGCGTTGTTCGGTGCGAGGGCCAGGCCTGCGGCGGGTTGATCGTTTCACGCAACTCCGCTCGCCCAGGTCGAAGGGCTGTCCAGGCGCATCGCAGCGGGAGGGGGCCCTGTAGGAGCGGCGCGAGCCGCGACCGCGACAATGAAACAACGGCGGTTGCCTGGGCTTGCGCCGTTATCCGGGATTCGCGGTCGCAGCTTGCGCAGCTCCTACATGGAGCTGTCCAGGCGCATCGCAGCGGGAGGGAGCCCTGTAGGAGCGGCGCGAGCCGCGACCGCGACAATGAAACAACGGCGGTTGCCCGGGCTTGCGCCGTTATCCGGGATTCGCGGTCGCAGCTTGCGCAGCTCCTACATGGAGCTGTCCAGGCGCATCGCAGCGGGAGGAGCCCTGTAGGAGCGGCGCGAGCCGCGACCGCAACAATGAAACAACGGCGGCTGCCTGGGCTTGCACCGTTATCCGGGATTCGCGGTCGCAGCTTGCGCAGCTCCTACATGGAGCTGTCCAGGCGCATCGCAGCGGGAGGGAGCCCTGTAGGAGCGGCGCGAGCCGCGACCGCGACAATGAAATGACCGCGACCGCCCAGGCTCGCATTGCCGCGGCAAAGCGCGCCTGGGCGGTGGTTGCTATCCTGCCGGGGTTTCAGCCTGTCAGGTCTGCCATGTCCGAATCCAATGCGCTTCCCTCCGGTCCCATCGCCATCATCGGCGGCGGCAATATGGCCCGCAGTCTGATCGGGGGCCTGGTCGCGCGCGGGTTCGCGCCGTCCTCGATCCGCGTCGCCGAACCGGTGCCGGCGCTGCGCGAGGCGCTGGCGCGGGATTTCGGCGTGACCTGCTTCGACAACGCCGCGACCGCGGCCGAAGGCGCTTCGGTGTGGCTGCTGGCGGTCAAGCCGCAGGTGATGCGCGAGGTCTGCGCTTCGCTGGCCGAACAAGCCCGCGCGCAGCGGCCGTTGGCGATCTCCATCGCCGCCGGCATCACCGCCGATCAACTCGACCGCTGGCTCGGCGGCGACGCCGCGGTGGTGCGGGCGATGCCGAATACGCCGGCCTTGCTCGGCGCCGGCGTCACCGGGCTGTACGCCAATGCGGCGGCGGCTCCGCGCTTCGATCAGGCGGCCGAACTGTTGTCCGCGGTCGGCCCGACCGTACGCATCGCCGCCGAAGCGCAGATGGATGCGGTTACCGCCGTATCCGGCAGCGGCCCGGCGTATGTGTTCCTGCTCGCCGAGGCGATGCAGCAGGCCGGTGTCGCCCAAGGCCTGGCGCCCGAGGCGGCCAATGCGCTGGTGCGCCAGACCCTGCTCGGCGCGGCGCGCATGCTGACCGATGGCGAGGATCCGGCCGACGTGCTGCGCGCGCGGGTCACCTCGCCCGGCGGCACCACCCAGGCGGCGATCGAAACCTTCGAAGCCGGCGGCTTCCGCGACCTGGTCGGCCGCGCAATCGCGGCGGCGACCGAACGCGGCCGACAGTTGTCGGCGGCCAACGAATGAACGGCTTCGCGCGCGCGATCGCGCCGGGCTTGCTGACGATAGCGCTGCTGGGCGGCTGCGGGCGCGAATCCTCGACGCCGCCGCAGCACGCGGCCAACGCCGCCGGGCCGGAAACGGTCCACACCGGCGATGTGACGATGAACATCAGCGCGATCCAGACCGACAAGCTGCCCGCGCAGATCGTGCAACGCTATGGCGCGAGGCGCGACGGCCGCACCGTGCTGATCGTGCTGTCGCTGCGCCAAGGCCCGGAGGCGACCTCGGTGGCGCTGAGCGCGCGCAAGGTCCAGGTCAGCGTCAGCGATCTGCTGGGCCGCAAGCAGAACGTGACGATGCGCGAAATGCGCGACGGCGAGCTGCTCGATTACGTCGGCACGGCCGCGATCTCGCCGCCGGAGACCTTGCGGTTCCAGGTCATGGCCGAGACCGAGCACGGCCGCTATCCGGCGCAGTTCAATCGCGATTTTTTTTGAAGCTGCCCGCCGGTGATGTTTCGGATCGGCTGAGAGAAAAGCGTCGGGGCTGAAGCCCCTCCCACAAAAGCTTGGGCGGAGTTCGCCGATCCGGGGAATCGCTGCGGAGCGAGAGTGTGGGGGCCGAAGCCCTCTCATAGAAGCGAAGGCCGCACCCGCACGACCTGTTGCCGGGTGCAAGAACCGAACGCTGCGTTCGGCTCTCGTCCCTTACTTCCCGGGCAGCATGCCGTTACGGGTCAACGCATCCACGCGCCGTTGTTCGTTGGCGTCGAATCGGGCCAGCAAGGCGTTCAAGCGCTCGCGCCGCTGCGTTTCGCTCAGTGCGCCGTCGGCCAGCACCTGCTGCCGTTGCGCGGCATAGCTGCGCAGGCGCAACTGCCACTGCGCGCGACGTTGATCCAGTTCGCCCAGTCGCTGCGCGGCCTGCGCGCCCAACTGCGCTTCGCGTTCGGCGTAGCGAGTGGCCGGGTCGGTCCCGGCGCGTTCGTATTCGCGGCTGTGCTGCAGCGTGCTGTCCATTTGCGCCGTCTGCGCCTGCAGTTCGGCCCGCAGTGGCTGAGCGGCGTCCAGGTCGCGCAGACGCCGCTGGCGCTCGCTCTCGCTCAGGCCGCGCTCGGCCAGCAGTTTGCGCCGCGCATCGGACAGTTCGATCGCTTGCTCTTCTTCCGCGTACCAGGCATCGGCCAGCGCCGGTCCCAGGCGCTCGCGGCGCAGGGCGCGCACGCGCGCGAACGCATGCGCGCTGTCGCCGTCGGCCTGGGCGATGGTCACCGAATCGTGTTCCAACATCAGATACGCATCGAACCAGGCCAGCACCGTGGCCAAGGCCTGTGCGGACACGCGCGATTGCAGATGGGCGCGCAAGGCCGAACGGGTCGCCTCGGGGGTTTGCTCGCCGCTGCGGGTCAGGAAGTAGTCGAACAATCGGCGCAACTGGCGATCGGGCACCGGTTGACCGTGCTCGTCCACCCGCACGGCGCCGTCCACCGCGGTGTCGCGCAACGAGTCGCCGCCGGCTTGCGCGGCGCGCGGGTCGCTCGCGACGGGACGATCGCCGGCCAGATCCGGATCGGAGATCGTCACCGCTTCATCGCTGCTGACCACCGGAATCGCACCGGGCGCGGGCCGCGCGAACCAGGAACCGGCGGCGAAAATCGCCGCCACCGCCAGCAGCGCGACGCAGGCCACCGCCAGGATCGTCGCGATTCGACGCATGCCTTACAGGCCCGCGTTCTTGAGTCGGTTGACCTGGGCGCGATAGACGCTGGTCGGATTGGCGCTGAACACGCCGCGCAGCCCGGCGATCTGATTGACCTCGTCGAGATGGTTCCAATCGTAGTCGTCGCGGATCACCTGGCCCCAATGCGAAGAACAACGGCCGACCAGTCCGTCGTTGGCTTCGCCGCCGAACAGCAGGCCGCCGGCGATCATCGCGATGTCGGAGCCGTCGAAACCATTGGTCGCGTTGGACGTGCCGCCGAAGGAGTAATAAGCCACCCCGGCCACCGTGGCCGCGCCGGCGCCGCAGGCGCTGACCGGCTTGCCTTGCGGATAGCGCGCGTTGAAGCGCGCCGCGCCGGCGCTGTCGAGCGACTTCAGCGCCGCCAACGAATCCTGGGTGTCGTCGCTGCCCGACAGCAATCCGATCAGATCGGCGAAGGCGTCGACGAACGACGCCACCAGCGGCCGCAACGGCGAGCCTTCAGGCAAGACGGTGCCGACGAAATCGGCGACCTTGCTGCCGGCGTGCGGCGAGCCGACCGAGGTCATCGACGCGACCAGGTCCGGGCGCACCGCGGCGACGTAGCGCGCGGTCGGTCCGCCCTGGCTGTGGCCGATCAGATTGAACTTGCTGTAGCCGTGCAAGGCCTGCAAGGTTTCGAGCTGATCGATCAGTTCCTCGCCGCGCACTTCGTTGGAGTTGGCCGCGGCGACCTGGGCCACATGGACCTTGGCGCCGCCCGAGCGCAGCGCTTGCGGTATGCCGAACCAGTAGTCGTAGACGCCGCCGAGCGCATCGAAACCGAACAGACCGTGCACCAACACCACCGGGTAGCGGGTTTTGGTGTAGTCGTCGGCGGACGCGGGCAAGGCGATGCCCAGCAACAGGCCGGCCCACAGCAGCGGCGCGCCGAACAGGCGCCGTAGGTTCAGTCGCGACATGATCCCTCTCCCGATCGTGTGTGAACGTCAGCGGCGCCGACGGCCCGACTGTACGAATGGGTATGGGAGACACACGCCGCAGCGCACCATACGCGCGTGAACTGTGACTTCCTGGCGCTAAATGTTGCGAACCGGGCGGGCCGGAAGCCGGAAAATGCTGCACTGCGGCGGAATCGGGCGGTGGCTGGGGTGGCGGCTTGCTCGGATGTGGGGCTTTGTTTCGGCTGGTTTTTCTTCGGTTGACAGGTGTGGCGGAGACTTCTGAGCTGCGGTGCGGGTGTCTTGTCGTGGTCGCGGCTCGCGCCGCTCCTACAGGGAGCCCATGTAGGAGCGGCGCGAGTCGCGACCGCGATACCGCACCCACGACGCGACAGCGATGTCCCAGCTGCCCCATGCAAAAAATCGCGCGACACCTCCCACCCAGACCGATTCACGCCCGGATCGCCGCCCTCGCGCCGGCCACCCCACTGACCGACAATCGCGACTCCCCCGCCATCCGTTGGACCCATGGGCCCGCAACGCATCGTCTGCCTCACCGAAGAACCCACCGAAACCTTGTATCTGCTCGGCGAGCAACACCGCATCGTCGGCATCAGCGGTTTCACCGTGCGGCCGGCGATCGCGCGCAAGGAGAAGCCCAAGGTCAGCGCCTTCACCAGCGCCAAGATCGGCGAGATCCTCAAGCTGCGGCCGGACTTCGTGGTCGGTTTCTCCGACATCCAGGCCGAGATCGCCAGCGAGTTGATCAAGCACGGCATCGAGGTGTGGATCAGCAATCACCGCAGCGTCGAGGGCATCCTCGATTACGTGCGCCGGCTCGGCGCGCTGGTCGGCGCGGGCGATCGCGCGGCGCAATTGGCGGCCGAACTGGAAGAACGCATCCGGGCCGCGCGCGAACGCGCGGCGAATCTGCCGCGGCGGCCGCGAGTGTATTTCGAAGAATGGGACACGCCGCAGATCACCGGCATCCGCTGGGTGTCCGAACTGGTCGGCATCGCCGGCGGCGACGACGTGTTCCCCGAGCACGCGGCGATGTCGTTGGCGCGCGACCGCATCCTGGCCGATCCGCTGGAAGTGGTGCGTCGCGCGCCGGACCTGATCCTGGGCAGTTGGTGCGGCAAGAAGTTCCGACCCGAGCAAGTCGCCGCGCGCCCCGGTTGGCAGGACGTGCCGGCGGTGCGCGACGGCGAACTGCACGAAATCAAATCGCCGATCATCCTGCAGCCCGGCCCCGCGGCGCTGACCGCGGGTCTGGATGCGCTGAGCGAGATCGTCGAAGCCTGGGCCGCGCGGCGCGCGCGGTAGCCGCCGCGCCGGCGTTTCCATCAGCTCGATGCAGGAGCGGCGCGAGCCGCGACCGCGACCTCGCAGTTGCGACGTTGTCGGACCTGAAGGTCCTCCGACAAAAGCGCTCGACCGGCGTGGCTTCTCTTGGAATCGCCATCGCCTTCGCCAGATTCCGATCTCATCCGATCCCATTCAGCGCAATCGGAGCTCCGAGACTACTCGCCGACCAGCGCGCGCCGGAAGTACACCACGCGCTCGGTTTCCTCGAACCCGCAAGCCGCATGCGCACGGTGCGAATCGATGTTGTCGAGCAAGGCATCGGACGCGAGTTCGCGGCAACCCTGCTCGCGGCCCCAGGCTTCGACCGCGGCGACCAGGGCGCGGCCGATGCCCTCGCCGCGCCGTGCCGGGCTCACGTACCAGCCTTCCAGGAACGCCACCGGCGAAGACTCGGTGCCGTTGACGTAATCGCGGCGCAGGCTGGCTTCGGCGAAGCCGCACAAGCTGTCGCCGGCTTCGGCGACGAACGCGGCCAGGCGCGCGTCTTCGAACCAATCGTCGAGTTCGCTGGCCAGATCCGCGAGTTCCTGTTCGGGCCACAGCTGCGCGCGCAGCCGCGCCCACGCCGGCAGATCGGCGCGCGTGGCGGCGCGCACGAACCAGGCCTGACTCACGGATACAGCATCCGCTTGGACCACTCGCCGGCGCGGTCGCTTTCGTACAGCCAGCGCTCGTGCAGGCGGAAGTCGGCGCCGTACCAGAACTCGACCCGGTCCGCGCGCACGCGCAGGCCGGTCCAGCGCGGCGGGCGCGACACGTCGCGGCCTTCGAACTTGCCTTCCGTCTCGGCCAGGCGCTGCTCGAAGGTCTCGCGATCGGGCAAGGTTTCCGATTGCTTCGACGCCCATGCGCCGAGCTGGCTGCCGCGCGCGCGCGAAGCGAAATAGGCGTCGGCCTCGGCATCGCCGACGATCTCCACCGCGCCCTCGACCCGCACCTGCACGCCGTGGCGCACGCGCGGCCAATGGAACAGCAGCGCCGCGTGCGGGTTAGCCTGCAGTTCGCGGCCCTTGCGCCCGTCCAGGTGGGTATAGAAGACGAAGCCGCGCGCATCGTGCGCCTTCAGCAACACGGTACGCAGCGACGGGCGCGCGTCGAGCGCGGCGGTCGCCAGACTCATCGCAGTCGGATCGGGCTCGCCGGCGGCGCGCGCTTCTTCGAACAGCACGTCGAACGTGGCGAGGGCTTCGTTGAGCAGATCGGCGGTCGGTTTCATTGCGCTATTGTGATCGCATGTCGCCGCGCCTGCATCCGTCCGCCGCAATCGGCAAATCCGCCGCCTCGCCCGCGGCCGGTTTCGACGCCGATTTCGTGACCCGCGTACTCGACGACGCGCTCGCTGCCGGTTCGCGCGTCTACGCGATCAGCGGCCTGCAGGGCAGCGGCAAATCGACCCTGGCCGCGCAATTGGCCGCGGCGGCACAGGCGCGCGGGCTGCGCTCGGCGGTGCTGTCGATCGACGATTTCTACCTGGGCCGGCGCGAACGCCAGCGCCTGGGCCGGCGCGTGCATCCGCTGCTGGCCACGCGCGGACCGCCGGGCACGCACGAGGTCGCGCTGGCCTGCGAGGTGCTCGACCGCTTGCGCGCCGGCCAGCCGGTGCGATTGCCGCGCTTCGACAAACTCGCCGACACCCGCCTGCCGCCTTCGCGTTGGGGCCGCGCTGAGGCGGTGGACCTGACCGTGTTCGAAGGCTGGTTCCTGGCCACGCCGGCGCAGCACGCCGGCGCATTGGCCGTGCCGGTCAATGCGCTGGAACGCAACGAAGACCCCGACGGCGTGTGGCGCGATTACTGCAACCGCGCCCTGGCCGAGCGCTACCCGGCGCTGTGGTCGCGCCTGGACCGCGTGGTGTTCCTGCGCCCGCCGGGTTTCGAAATCGTGGTCGAGTGGCGTTGGCAGCAAGAACAGGCGCTGCAGGCGCGCAACCCGCGGCGTCGGGCGATGAACCGCGCCCAGGTCGAGCGCTTCGTGCAGTTGTTCGAACGGGTCAGCCGGCAGGCTTTGGCGCGGCTGGCGGGGATCGCGGACTGGACGGTGGATCTGGATGCGCGGCGGCGGGTCGGCTCGGTCGTCAGTCGTCAAAAGGTAGCCAGCGTCCAAGACCTTTGACGCTTACCGAATCCCGATTCACGAGCGTCGCGATTCCACCTCATAACCCCAATGCCGTCATTCCCGCCAAGGCGGGAATCCAGTGCCTTTCGTGCGAGAGCGCTTGAAGTCACTGGATTCCCGCCTTCGCGGGAATGACGGCCAGGAGGAGCATCGCTCCGATCGGATCGGATCGGATCAGGCCAAATCAGATAACCACCTGATCGCGTGAGCGCGTTGCGGCCCGAAACCCTCACTTCACCACGAAGGTGACCTTCAAATTGACCCGCCACTCCTGAATATTGCCGCTCGCATCGGTGACGACCTTGATCTCGTTGATCCAGGCGCCCTGAATGTCCTTGACCGACTCGGCGCATTTGGCCAGTCCGGATTTGACCGCGTCCTCGATGCCGGTGCTGGACGAGGTGGTGAGTTCGATGACCTTGGCGACCGACATGGACGTTCTCCTGTGCGGAACACGGATAAGCGGAGCGCCGCCGAGAGGGCGGCGTGCGGGGCCGGCGCGCAATCGGCGCCGACCGGAACCCGAGCCTAGGCGCGGCGGCGTTAAGACCACGCAAGCAAGGACGCCGGGGCGCCCGCGCGGTGTCCTACAATCGGGGCATGAATCCGGCGAGCAATCTGATCCTGGTCGGCCCGATGGGGGCCGGCAAGACCTGCATCGGCAAGCGCCTGGCCGAACGTTTCGGCCTGCGCCTGGTCGATGCGGACCGCGAAATCGAGCAACGCACCGGCGCCAGCGTCGCGGCGATCTTCGAACACGAGGGCGAGGCCGGCTTCCGCGCGCGCGAAAGCGCGGTGCTGGCCGAGCTGCTGGCCGAAGATGGCCTGCTGCTGGCCACCGGTGGCGGCGCGGTGTTGGCCGCCGACAATCGGCGCCTGCTGCGCGAGCGCGGTTACGTGGTGCAGTTGCTGGTCAGCGTGGAGCAACAGCTCGAGCGTCTGGCCCAGGACCGCAGCCGCCCGCTGCTGGCGCGCGGCGATCGCGAACACGTGTTGCACGAGTTGGCGCGAACGCGCGCGCCGCTGTACGCGCAAGTGGCCGATCTGCGCTTCGACACCGGCGCGATGAGCGCGCTGGACGCCGCGCTGGGGCTCGCCGCCGAATTGGATCTTCATTGGCGGCGTCCGCCGCCGTCCCCACCTGTTCCATCCGTTTCCGGAGTCGATGCATGAGCGCGGTACGCAAGGTCGAGGTCGCCGGCGAGAACGGCTACAGCATCGAAATCGGTCCGGGCTTGCTGGAGGATGCAGCGCGTCTGGGCAAGCCGCTGCGCGGACGACATGCATTGATCGTCAGCGACGCCAACGTCGCGCCGCTGTACCTGGAGCGGGTGGAAGCGGTGTTGCGCGCGGCCAAGCCGGGTCTGGCTTTGGCGCGGTTCGTGATGCCCGCCGGCGAGCACGAAAAGACCCTGGCCCGTTTCGGCGAGTGCCTGGATGCGCTGGCCGCGCTGGGCGCGACCCGCGACGCGACCGTGATCGCGCTCGGCGGCGGCGTGATCGGCGATCTGGCCGGCTTCGCCGCGGCCTGCTGGATGCGCGGGATCGACTGCGTGCAGTTGCCGACCACGCTGTTGGCGATGGTGGATTCCTCGGTCGGCGGAAAAACCGCCGTCGACTTGCCGAGCGGCAAGAACCTGGTCGGCGCCTTCCATCCGCCGCGCGCGGTCATCGCCGACACCGCCACGCTGGCGACCTTGCCCGAGCGCGAACTGCGCGCAGGCCTGGCCGAGGTGGTCAAGTACGGCGCGATCTTCGATGCGAGTTTTCTGGATTGGCTGGAAGCGCACGCCGATGCGCTGCTCGCGCGCGATCATGACGCTCTGGCCGAGGCGATCGCGCGCAGTTGCGCGTACAAGGCCGAAGTGGTCGCGCGCGATCCGTTCGAACGCGGCGACCGCGCCATGCTCAATTTCGGCCATACCTTCGGCCACGCCATCGAGACCGAACAAGGCTACGCCGGCGCCACCGGCGACGGCCTCAATCACGGCGAAGCGGTGGCCGTCGGCATGGTCCTGGCGGCGCGGCTTTCGGCCGCACTGGGCCGCGCGAGTACGGCCGATGCCGAGCGCCTGCAACATCTGCTGCAACGCCTGGGCCTGCCGACCGGAATTCCGGACGGACTCGATCCGCAGGCTCTGCTCGCGCGCATGCGCCTGGACAAGAAAGCCGATGCGGCGGGCTTGCGTTTCATTTTGTGGGATAAGGCGGGCGCGGCAAGAATCGTCTCCGGCGTGGCCGATGAGGATGTGTTGGCGGTGCTGGCGAACGGATAAGCGGCCTGTTACGGCGCTTGCGCGAAACATCGCACGGCGCCGTCGATAGCGACGCCGTGCCCCGCGCTTTCATCCCGGCCAACCCGCGGCGTGCTGCAGATACGTCACGTGCTCGTCCTGCAATCCGCTGATGTAGAGGGTGGTCAGGATCGGGTGATTGCCCCATACCAGGCCGCAGCGCGTATTGACCGGATTCACGCCGGCGTCGCGCTGGCAGTACTGCACCTGCGGATAACCGGGCTGGCCGACGTTGTTGGCCAGACTCAGCGCCCAATGCTCCCAGCTGTACCAATGGTCGGACGCCATCACGATCGCATACTCGGTCGGCGCGGTGCCGTTGTCGGCCGACAGCGTCAGTCCGGCGAGGATCATGCACAGGCGCGCCAAGGCGCCGGTGCAGGCCGTCTGCGCATCGTCGTCGAGATCGATGAAGGCTTCCTGGAAGTTGTCGGCGAAGGCCTGCGCTTGCGCATCGGCCGCGTCGTCACCGAAGTGCTCGTGCACCCACTCGACGAAGTCCGGATTCATGCCGGTCATGTGGCCGGCGTCGTTATAGGTGAAGGCTTGCTGGAACACGATCGGCGGTGTGTTGTCGGCGTGCCCGCCCGGACCGCCGAACAGAGCGAATCCCCAGCACGGCGCATCGGCATACGGGTCCGGCCATGTCGGGTCGATCTCGGTGCCGGCGTCGAGTTGCGCCGCAGCGAGCCCTTCCAGTTGGGCATTGGTGAGTTCGGGCATGGGATGAGCTCCTGAGGCGGGTCGCGGGTGGATGGATCGGCGAAGGCGGCGGCACGACTGCATCAACGCTCCGGCGCCGGCTCCGTGAATCCTTGAATCCTTGAATCCATCCATCCGGGCGCGCACGCAGCGGTTTTCACAAGCCGCCCGCGCGCTCGTTATTCCGCCATGCACCGATCAGCTAAGGATCCGCGACGCATGGCCCTATCTCCGCTTCATCTGCTGCTCCTGCACGACGCGATGACCCGCTCCGCGGCCGTCGTGCGCTCGCCCGCCTCCTCAACCCGTCAGGATCCGACTATGCCCAATCAGTTCGAATTCCTCGATAAGCACTACGACTCCACCGATATCCCCGAAGTCGCCGCGCAGACCGCCTACGAACGTTTCGGCAACTACCCCAACGCGCACACCAGCACGGTGGTCTTCGGCGTCGCCTGGAATGCGCTTACCGACTCGATCAAGCTGGCGGTGCTCAACTACGTCAATGGCGGGGTACCCAACACCTCGGCGTATGCGACCTTGAGCCGCAACGGCCTGCAATGGAACATCGTGCTCACCGGCCTGCGATTCGTGAACGCCTCACGCACCCTGGTCCATGGCCGGCCGGAGTACCAGCTCAACGAGTACGCCAACGGCTCGATCTTCGTCAACGCCGAGGCACTCGGCGGTCAGTTGCTGGGCGAGATCGTGCACCTGGAGAACGGTTTCGGCAGTTGGGTGCAGGAAATCAAGCTCAAGAATCAATGAGCCGACGGCTTGCGGCGGCCGCCGCCGCAAGCCTTGGTTCGTCGGCACGGCACGCAGCCGATATCAGGCCGCGGCCTTGGCCCGCGCCCGCGCGCGCTGGTTCGAGGCGTAGGGATTGTCGATCTCCAAGCTGCGGCCTTCGCGCACGGCGGCGATCCACTCGTCGGTGCTCGCCACCGCGGCGAAGCGGCTTTGGAACACCACGCTGAAGACGCGGTGGATTTCCTCGGCGGTGACATGCCCGGCGCTGTTCTCGTACGACAGCGAACCGGTGGCGTCGCCGAGAAACTCGACGTGATAGCCCAGGTGCGCGGCTTCGAACACGGTCGAGGCATCGCAGTTGTGGGTCATGTAGCCGATCACGCTGAGGGTGTCGATGCCGTTGCGCTGCAGCCAGTCGTTGAAGTCGGTGCCGGCGAACACGCTGGGCAGGTGCTTCTCGATGTAGTGATCGCGCGGCCGCGAGGCGACGACTTGGTTGAGTTCCCAACCCGGCCGGCCCTTGTCGAACACCGGCGTGCCGGGCGCGGCGGTGTTCTGCACCACCACCACCGGAATGCCGGCCGCGCGCGCGGCATCCATCGCGCGGCCGACGTTGGGCAGGGTGCGGGCGACCGGCGGGTATTCGATCGGCAGGCCGTCGGCGAAGTAATCGTTCTGTACGTCGATGACGACCAATGCGCGTTTGCGGGTCTGATGGCTCATGAGCGTGCTCCGTGAGTAAGGTTGGGAACTGGCGCTCATTCTTGGCGTCGGCCGGGCGCGACGACAGTGGCCCGAACGACAATATTCGATAGAATCGGGCCATGAATGCCGATACCTCGCTGGCCCGCCTGGCCGTGGTCGCTTTCGACCGCATCAGTCCCTTCCATCTGTCCGTGCCCTGCCTGGTGTTCGAGAACCGGAGCGAGAGCGATCTGCCGCCGTTCGAGCTGCGAGTGTGCGCAGTCGAGCCCGGGAGCCTCCGCACCCGCGCCGGTTTCAGCATCGGTACCCGCCATGGATTGGCCGCGCTGAGTTGGGCCGACACGGTGATCGTGCCGTCCTGGCGCGACGCCGACGAACGCCCGCCCGAGCCCTTGCTCAAGGCCCTGCGTCGCGCGCACGAACGCGGCGCGCAGATCGTCGGCCTGTGCCTGGGCGCCTACGTCCTGGCCGAAGCCGGCCTGCTGGACGGCCGCCGCGCCACCACCCACTGGAGTTGGAGCGAGCACTTCGCCGCGCGCTTTCCGCGGGTCGAACTGCAGCGCGACGTGCTCTATGTCGACGACGGCCGCATCACCACCTCGGCCGGCACCGCCGCCGCGCTGGACTGCTGCCTGCACCTGCTGCGGCGGCGGCACGGCGCGGAGATCGCCAACCGGGTCGCGCGCCGGCTGGTGGTAGCGCCGCACCGGCAGGGCGGGCAGGCGCAGTACATCGAACAGCCGCTGCCGGCGTCGGCCCAGGACGATCGCCTGGCCGCGGTGTTGGCTTGGGCCCTGGCCCATCTGGACCAGGCGCACAGCCTGGACGCGCTGGCCGAGCGCGCGCTGATGAGCCGGCGCACCTTCACCCGCCGCTTCCGCGACAGCACCGGCACCACGGTCGGGCACTGGCTGGCCGGACAGCGTCTGGCGCGCGCGCAACGCTTGCTGGAAACCAGCGATCACGGCCTGGACGCGATCGCCACGCAGACCGGCTTCGGCAGCGCGGCCTCGCTGCGCCAGCACTTCGCCGCGCAGTTGGGCACCTCGCCTTCGGCCTATCGGCGCGGTTTTCGCGGGGTCTGAACCCGGCCGCGGACGCAGGGTCGGCGACGGAACCCGTCGCCGATAGTCGCGCCAGCCCCGCGTCTGCAACGCAGCACCGCGCAGGCCGCGACATCGCGCCCACCCGGCCGCGGCCCGGCTGCCGCTACAATCGCCCGGTGCGCCTCCTACTCCAACAACGGCCCGACGGCCGCGAAGCTCCTCGCTTCGTGCAACTGATGTTGCAGCCCGACTTGCTCGGCGGCTGGACCTTGGTGCGCGAAACCGGCCAGATCGGCGGCCGCAGTACGGTCCGGCGCGAAGTCTTCATGGATCACGACAGCGCCTTGGCGGCGTTGGAGCAGGCCCGCGATCAGCAGCTCAAGCGCGGGTTCCAGCTGATGTTCAGCCAGGGCGCCGAAGCGCCGCGATGATGCCTGGGTTGGTTCGCGCGGGTCGGGCGGGAAGAGCGAATCCCCCCTGCCCCCCCTTTTTCAAAGGGGGGAATCCTTCGTGTCGCAATGCGCTCGCTTTGATGCGGCCGCTTCGGACGTCTGACGAACCTGACCGCGCCAGCGAACCCGCCTACCGGGTTCCCCCCTTTGCAAAAGGGGGCCAGGGGGGGATTTGCTTTTCGTTCCCGATCCTGAGCCCGCCCCCACCCGCGATGCCCATCCTCGCCGCATTGCCCACTCCACCCTTTCCCCATTGATGGCGCCCGTTCGCCACGGTTATCCATGTCCAGCCAAGTCCTAGCCAACGACCGTTTCCTGCGCGCCCTGCGCCGCCAACCCGTCGACCGCACGCCCGTGTGGTTGATGCGCCAAGCCGGCCGCTACCTGCCCGAGTACCGCGCCACCCGCGCCCAGGCCGGCAGCTTTCTCAATCTGGCCAAGAATCCCGAGCTGGCCTGCGAAGTCACCCTGCAGCCGCTACGCCGGTTCCCGCTGGACGCGGCGATCCTGTTCTCCGACATCCTCACCGTGCCCGATGCGATGGGCCTGGGTCTGTATTTCGCCGACGGCGAAGGCCCGAAGTTCGAACGACCGATCCGCAGCGCCGCCGACATCGCCAAGCTCGGCGTGCCCGACATGGAAACCGATCTGCGCTACGTGATGGACGCGGTGCGCACCATCCGCCGCGAGTTGAACGGATCGGTGCCGCTGATCGGTTTCTCCGGCAGCCCCTGGACCATCGCCTGTTACATGGTCGAAGGCGGCGGCAGCGACAACTATTCCAAGGTCAAGGCGCTCGCGCTCAACGAGCCCGCGGCGATGCATCAGCTGCTGAGCGTGGTCACCGACGCGGTGATCGCCTACCTCAAGGCTCAGCACGCGGCCGGCGCGCAGGCGCTGCAGGTATTCGACACCTGGGGCGGCGTGTTGTCGCCGAGCATGTATCGCGAATTCTCGCTGCGTTATCTGCAGCGCATCGCCGCCGAACTGCCGCGCGGCGACGGCGATGACCGCGCACCGTTGATCCTGTTCGGCAAGGGCAACGATCCGTATCTGGACGCGCTGGCCGCCAGCGGCGCCGAAGCGGTAGGCGTGGACTGGACCATCGGCCTGGGCGACGCCGCGCGTCGGATCGGCGGACGCGTGGGACTGCAAGGCAATCTCGATCCGGTCACTTTGTACGCATCGCCCGAGGCGATCCGCAACGAAGTGCGCATCGCCCTGGACGACTACCGCCAAGGCAACGGCGGTTCGCGCGAAGGCCACGTGTTCAATCTCGGCCACGGGATGTCGCCGGACATGTCGCCCGAGCATGTCGCGGTGCTGGTCGATGCGGTGCATGCCTTGAGCGCGCGCTGAGCGCACCGTGCCAAAAAAAAACCGGCGTTTCCGCCGGTTTTTTTGCCTTCGCGAGAACCCTTCCCCGCGCGGGAGAAGGGCGTTACGCAAGACTTCCGCCCACTCAGGGATTCCAGCAGTTACCCGGCTGATCGGCGATGTGCGCCCAGAATCGGGTGGTGCTGTCGATATTGCCGTAGGCGTAACCGTACCAGCTGAAGTAACCGTGCCCGGCGATCTTGTAGCCCGGGCCCAGTTCGGCGCGGCACACCGCGTTGGCGTCGGCCAGGCTGGTCATCGAATCGCCGCGCACCGCGCGGGTCAGAGCGATGTTGCCGCGTCCCCAGGAATTGTAGAAGTCGGGAGTGACGCCGGTGGGCACCGGCGAGCCGTCTTCCTTCACGCACAACACCGGCAATCGGGTCGAACACACGGTGTCGCCGACGTAGGGATCGCATTCGTTCGCGCCGTTGCTATAGCCGCAACCGACATGGTCCACGCCGATGGGCAGATGATTGATCTTGCGCCAAGTCAGCCCCTTGCCGCCGCCGGCGACGGCCGACAAGGCCGTGGATGCGGCGACGACAGCCAACAGCGCAACGGCCAAGGATTTCGATCGTTCCATATTCCACCTTCCGTATGTGATGGGTGACGCGCGCCGACGGCGCACGGGCATCGGACTCCAATGCTTCGATGCCGAGGCCACGCTAATCCCGCCGACGCGGCGCGCAAGTGCGCTGACCGCGCCGGCTCGCCGAAACGGGCACCGCGGCACAGAGCCGATTGGCCTTGCGTGATGGCAATCACGCGCGGCGCGCGCGCCCACTCACCTTGGCTCACCATCGTTCGCGCGGCCGATGCGGAACTGTGCACGCGTTTGCGTCTCGCAGCGCTTCAAGATCGCCGCGCCAAGCACTCGGTCGCGATATTCGCCTGATCCTGCCCGCCGCGTTGCGAACCGGTTGTCGCGGCCGACGCAGTTGCGCAGATCGTCCGCATTCGCCCGCGCTTTCAAGCCGCGTCTGAACGCATCAATCCGCGGCGGGCGGCGTGTTCACCAGATTGATCGCTTCGCCGAGCATCGCGCCGGTCACCGGTTTGCGCAGGAAAAAGTCGAAGCCCGCGGCGCTGGCCTGCGGCTCAGCATCAGCATCGGCGCGCGCGGTCACTGCGACCAGCGGTTGGGTGAACCCCTGAAGGCGCAGTTGCAGGGCCAGATCCAGGCCGTTGATGCCGGGCAGATCCAGATCCAACAAGGCGATGTCGAAGCGCGCGGTCGCCACTTCCGCCAGCGCGGCCAGACCATTGCCGACATGGGTGACGCGATGGCCCTGCACCCGCAGCAAACCGGCGATCACCTCGGCCACGGTGGGATCGTCTTCGACCAACAGCACCGCCCGCGGCCCCACCTGCAGGCCACGCAAACCACGCTCCGGCGTCGAACCACCGGCGCCCTGCGCCACCTCCGCCGCCGCCAACGGCAGATCGAACACAAACCGCGCGCCCTGCCCCGGAGAACTGAACACCGCGATATGTCCTTCCATCGCCGCGGCCAGTTCCTGGCTGATCGCCAAGCCCAGGCCGCTGCCGCCGTAACGCGCCGCGGTGCGCGCGCCTTCGGCCTGTTCGAAACGGCGGAACAATCGCTGTTTTTGTTCTTCGTTGAGGCCCGGTCCGGTGTCGGCGACCTCGAAACGCACGCCCTGCGGCGTCAACCGCTCCACGCTGAGGCTGACGCTGCCTTCCTCGGTGAACTTGATCGCGTTGCCGAGCAGATTGAGCAGGATCTGGCAGACCCGGCTGCCGTCGCCGCGCAAACCCTGCGGTACGTTCGCGGCGACGTCGACCTCGAAGCGCAATCCGCGCTGCTGCGCCAACGGCCGCATCAGATCGGCGGCCTGGTCGACCATCGCGCGCAAGTCGAACGGTTCGGCGGCCAGTTCCAGACGGCCCGATTCGATCCGCGCCAGATCCAAGGCGTCGTTGACCAACCGCAAGAGGTGTTCGCCAGCGCGTCTGATCGACTCGGTGTAACCCCGCTGCTTTTGATCCAAAGGCGTATCGAGCAACAACTCGCTCATCCCCAACACGCCGGTCATCGGCGTGCGCACCTCATGCCCCAGGGTCGCCAGGAACCGGGTCTTGGCCAGCGAAGCCTGCTTGGCCACTTCGCGCTCGTGCTCGGCGCGCTGCCAGGCCAGTCGGCGCTGCAGGCGGCTGCGATGCGCCAACAGCACCCAGGCCAGCAGCAACAGCAGCAGCGCGACGAAGCCCAGCACCGCCCACCAGCTCCACCACCACGGCGAGTCGACGTGCAACTCGACGGTCTGGATCGGCGACCAGACATTGTCGGCAGTCTTGGCGATCACCTGCAGGCGGTAATCGCCCGGCGAAAGTTGCGAGAACAAACGCTCGCCGCTGGAACCGGCTTCGACCCAACCCGGGTCGTAGTTGCTCAAGCGGAACCGATAACGGTTGGTCTTCGCGTTGTTGAACGACAACAAGCGCGCGACGATGCGCAGATCGCGATCGCCGTCGGCGATGTTGACCTTGGGCACGCGCCCAGTCACCGCGAGCGCGGGATCGGTCATGAACGTCGGGAAGCTCACCCGGCGGCTGCCGCGGCGCACTTCGATGCTTTCCACGATCAGCGAAGGCGCGTCGCGGATCGGCCGCACCACCGCAGGATCGAACAGCACCAAGCCTTCCGGACTGCCGATCAGGATGCGGCCGTCGCCGGGACGCGGCACCGGCGCGCGCTTGAACTCCTGGCTCGGCAAACCTTCCTTGACCCCGTACACGCGGATCGAATGCGCGAACGGATCGACCCGGATCAAACCGCGCGTGGTAGTCATCCACACCACGCCGGCGCTGTCGACGGTCAGACCGCGTGCTTCGGTCGACGGCATGCCGTCGCGCAGGCCCAGTCCGAATTCGCGCTGCAGGCGCTGGCCGTCCCAACGATAGACATCGAGCGAACCGAAGCCGGCGACCCACAAGCGTTGCTCGCCTTCGAACGCAAAGGCCTGAATGTCCGCATCGGTGGGCGCGCCGGGCACCGCGACTAAACGCCGCTCGCTCGCGTTCCAACGCCATAGCCCGCGGCCGGCCAGCCACAGTTCGCCGGCCGGACCGTTGCCGGCATGCGCCGTGGCCAGTTCCTTGGGCGCGCCGCGCTGGCCGAATTCGATCGATTCGCGCACGCGGCCGTCGTAGTCGCGCGCCTGCGCATCGCTGCCGATCAGCCAGATCAGGCCTTGGCTTTCGATCAACTGCACGGTGCCGCCGATCATCGCGTCGGCGCTGTCGTCCGTGCGCCAGGTGCGGATCGCGCGGGTGTTCGGATCGATCCGGCTCAGGCCGCCGTAATAGGTCACCCACACCTGGCCGCGACGATCCTGCAGCACCCGATCCAGAGTCAGACCGCCGCTGAAGTCCTTGGCGAAGTGTTCGACCAGACCGGTCTCCGGATCGAGCCGATCGAGCACGCCGCCGCTGCCGACCAGCCACATGTCGCCGCCGCGCTCGGCGGCGATGCCGCTCACGCTGCCGTTGGCCATCGACTTGGGATCTTCCACGCGCCGGGTCAGCACCGAGAACTGGCGCCAGTTCGGCGGCAGATACCACAGGCCATGACCGTTGCTGGAAAACCACAAGCCGCCTTCGCGGTCTTCGTACGCGCCCGACCAACTCGGCCGCACCAGGCCCTGGCTGGTGGTGCTGAACAAGGGCACGACCTCGATCGCCTCCGGCCCGCCCACGCCCAGGCCTTGCGGCAGATCGAACCAGTACTGGCCGGTGCGATCGCGGCGCAGCACGTCGATCACCTTGAGCTTGGGCGCGAAGCGCGCCCACGGCGCGGCCTCGAAGCGGCCGTCGGGCCGGCGCACGCCGACCCCGTGCGGCGTACCGAACCAGGCGGTGCCGTCGAGCTCGAAGGTGATCGCGTTGACGATGTTGGAACTCAACGCGCCGTCGGGCACGCGCTCGAAATCGTGTCCGGTCCAGCGCGCCGCGCCGGCCAGCGTGCTGATCCACAACGTGCCGTCGGGCGCCACGCTCAGATTGGCGACGCCTTCGCTGGGCAGGCTGCGCGGATCGCCCTCGCGCGGCATATAGCGCACGATGGCGCCGTTCTCGGCCATGCGGTACAGCCCGCCGCGCTCGGTGCCGAACCACAGCGCGCCGTCGGGCGTGGACGCGATCGACCAGATGGTGTTGTCGGTCAGCGCAGGAGTGTTGCCGCGGTCGAAATAACGCCACCGCTTGCGATCGATATCGAGCATGGCCAGCCCCGACTGCGCGGTGCCGACCCACACGCGATTGCGCGCATCCACCTGCACCGCCCACACGAAGTTGTCGCGCAGGCCCTGCTCGCGCTGCCAGATCCGATAACCGGTACCGTCGTAACGGGCCAGGCCTTCGCTGGTGGCGATCCACAAATACCCGTGGCGGTCTTCGGCGACGCGATTGATCGTATTGGATGGCAATCCGTCGGCGACGGTGAGCTGGCGCGGCCGCGGCGTTTCCGGCAGACCGGCGAAGGCCGGCATCAGACACGCCGACAAACAGCACGCCATCGCCGCCCACGCCCAATGCCGCGCGCGACGCGCGAGCGACGCCATGCGCGAGTCCCGGCGCGAATGCTTGACGGCGGCCGCGGCCACTAGGCGCCGTCCGCCCGAGCCAGCACGGTATCGATCGCTTCGGCGAGCATCGCGCCGGTCACCGGCTTGCGCAGGAAACGGTCGAAACCGGCTTCGAACGCCTGCGGTTCTGCATCGGCGTCGGCGCGCGCGGTCACCGCGATCAGCGGCTGGACGAAGCCTTGCGCGCGCAATTGCCGGGCCAGGTCCAGGCCGTTGATGCCGGGCAGATCCAGATCGAGCAAGGCCAGATCGAAACGCGCGGTCACCGTCTCGGCCAGCGCGGCCAGACCGTTGGCCACGTGGGTCACGCGATGACCTTGCGCGCGCAGCAGCCCGGCGATCACCTCGGCCACCGTGGCGTCGTCTTCGACCAAAAGCAAAGCCAAAACTCTCCCCTGCAAGCCACGCAAAACAGGCTCCGGCGTTGAAACTTCAACCACCGGCGGAGCCTTAGCCACCGGCAACGGCAAATCCAGCACGAACCGCGCACCCTGCCCGGCCTGACTGAACACCGCCACATGCCCGTCCATCGCCGCGGCCAGTTCCTGACAGATCGCCAATCCCAGGCCGCTGCCGCCGTAACGCGCGGCGGTGCGCGCGCCCTCGGCCTGTTCGAAGCGGCGGAACAGGCGCGCTTTTTGTTCTTCGTTGAGGCCCGGGCCGGTGTCGGCGACTTCGAAGCGCACGCCCTGCGGCGCCAACGCGTCCACGCGCAGGCTGACCGACCCTTGTTCGGTGAACTTGATCGCGTTGCCGAGCAGGTTCAGCAGAATCTGGCAGACCCGGCTGGGATCGCCACGCAAACCCTGCGGCGCGCTCGCGACGACATCGACCTCGAACACCAGGCCGCGGTGACGCGCCAGCGGTCGCATCAGGCCGGCGGCTTCCTCGACCAGCGCGCGCAGATCGAACGGACGATCCTCGAGTTCGAGCTTGCCCGATTCGATCCGCGCCAAGTCCAGCGCGTCGTTGACCAACCGCAGGAGGTGTTCGCCAGCGCGTCTGATCGACTCGGTGTAACCCCGCTGCTTTTGATCCAAAGGCGTGTCGAGCAACAACTCGCTCATCCCCAACACGCCCGTCATCGGCGTGCGCACCTCGTGGCCGAGGGTCGCCAGGAAGCGGGTCTTGGCCTCGGAGGCCTGTTCGGCGACTTCGCGCTTGTGCACCGCCAACTGCCAGGCGCTGCGCCGGCCCAGGCGACGCCGGTAGGCGATCGCGCCAACCACCAGTGCGGCGATGGCGAGCAGCGAGAACACCACCTGCGCCCAGGTCGAACGCCACCACGGCGGTTTGACGTGCAAGGCGAAGGACACCGGATCGGACCAGATGCCGTCGGCGCCGGCGGCCTTGATCAGCAATCGGTACTCGCCCGGCTCCAAGCGCGAGAACACGCGTTCGCCGTTGGCGCGTTGCTCGATCCAATCCGGATCGTAGCCTTCCAGCTTGAAGCGGTAGACGTGCGAACGCGGATCCAGGAACGACATCAATCGCGCCACGATGCGCAGGTCGCGATCGTCGGCTTCCAATTGCACGCGCCCCTGGCTCGGCCACAACGCCCATTCGTCTTCCTCGCGCCGCGCGCTGAGGCTTTCCAGCGACAAGCGCGGCGGCCGCGCGCTCGGAAACGGCGTGTCCAGATCGAACAGCACCAGTCCGTCCAGCGACAGCGCCGCGGCCACGCCGTCGGCGTTGCGGTGCGGCGAGGTACGGGTGAGCTCGACGTTCGGAATGCCGTCGCCCAGACCGAACAGACGCAAGCGCTTGGCATCGGGCGAGACCATCAGCAAGCCGCGCGCGGTGGTCGCCCACACCGTGCCGTTGCGGCTGACCAACAGGCCGGACACGTTGGTGTCGGGGTAGTCGGCGGCATTGTCGATGCGACGCTCGAGCGTGAGTTTGCCGCCTTGCCAGCGATAGGCTTCCAACGCGCCGCTGCGCGCGACCCACAGCCGTTGCGGACCGGCGAAACTCATCGCCTGGATGTCGCCGATCGTACCGCCGGGCACGGCCACGAAACCCTTTCCGTTCCAGCGTTTCAAGCCGGTGGTGCCGGCGAACCAGGGCTGTCCGTCGGGGCCGGCCCGCAACGTCGCCCAGCTGGTGAGAAAGCCCGCGGTGGCGAACACATTCTCGATTTCGCCGGCGGGCAAGACCTCGCCATCGGCGCTGTAGCGACGCACCGATCCGTCGGAGAACCACAGCCACAATCCGCCGTCGGGCAGTTCGTACAGAAACCACACCGTCGCACTCAGATCCTGATTCTTCGCCGAGAACGGCCAGCGCCGCGCCTGCCGGGTTTTCGGATCGAACAGACTCAGTCCGGCGGAGTGGCCGATCCACAACGTGCCGTCGGCGCGCGCGAACAAGGTGTGCATCCACTTCAGGCCCAGGCCGCGACTGTCGGCGACCGGTTCCAACTCGCCGCTGCCGGCGCGCAGGCGGTACAGATCGGTGGCGGTGAGCATCCAGAAACCGCCCTCGCCGTCGGGCGCGAGATCGCGTGCGTCGAGCCGGTCGATGCGGCTGCCGCCGACCGAGGTGATCGAAGCGAAACGGTTCCAGTCCGGCGGCAGATACGCCAGGCCTTGCGAATAGGTGACGAACCAGATGCCGCCTTCGTCGTCGCGCAACATCTGCATCACGCCGCTGCGCCGATCCCACAGACCGTCGCCGGCGTCGTCCTGCAACAAGCGCACGTTGTCGTCGGCGTCGACCCGGTACAGACCGGCGGTGGTGCCGATCCAGCGCCCGCCCGACAGATCGCTGACCACGATCGCGTTGGTCGCCTCCTCGCCCAGCTTCCACGGCGCCGGACTCATGTGGTCGTCGGGGCTGAGCCGGAACAGGCCGCGTTGAGTGCCGACCCAGATCGAACCGTCGGCGTCCTGCGACAACTCGCCGATGCGCACGCCCGCGGTTTCGTCGCGGCCGATCGGCGCGAAGCGGTCGTTCTCGAATCGCGCCAGACCGTTCAAGGTGCCGACCAACAGACGTCCGCGCGGATCGGTCAGCAAGGCGGTGACCGGCCCGCGCGGCAACCGCGCGCCGGCACCGACGCCGGGCACGTAGCGCTGCACGTTGCGGCCGTTGGGCCCGATGCGGCACATGTGGCCGTCGTAAGTGGCGGCCCAGACGTAACCGTCCGGCGTGCCGGTGAGATAGGAAACGTTATCGCTGCACGGCGCATCGGCGCCGTTGAACACGACCCGCACGAACTCCTTGCGATCCGCGCCCAGGTAGCTCAAGCCGTCGCGGCTGGCCACCCAGATGCGATCGCCGGCATCGACGTAAATGTCTTCGAGCATATTGTCCGGCAGCGAACCGGACAGGCCGATGGTGTGGCGCCACAGCGCGAACTCGACACCGTCGTAGCGCGCCAGGCCGTCTTCACTGGCGATCCACAGATAGCCCTGATGGTCCAACTCCATCGCCACGACCGAC
Source organism: Lysobacter sp. CA199 (assembly GCF_052078715.1). Taxonomy (NCBI): domain Bacteria; kingdom Pseudomonadati; phylum Pseudomonadota; class Gammaproteobacteria; order Lysobacterales; family Lysobacteraceae; genus Lysobacter; species Lysobacter sp. CA199. The sequence continues at coordinate 28,912 of NZ_JBQJIL010000022.1, forward strand.
TTGGGCAGCCCCTGCTCCTGGCCGAAGCGGCGGAAGCGCGGCGTTTCCGGCAGGCGCGCTTGCGCCTCGGTGGCGAACTGCGCGCAACACAGCAGCAACAGGAGCAGACACAGACTACGTCCCAACACGGACTCCTCCTGGACCGCGAGCGATTCTCTCCCGGTAAGGCCGGTGCGCTATCGTCGCAACGGCTCCGGTCGGGCGCAAGCGTGGGGCGGCGGCGGCGCATGCCGAGCGCCATGCGAATGGTACGGCGTTGTGCAATTGCGCGGAACGTCACGAACCTTCGCCGGAGTATGTGCCCGATGCGCCGTCCGCGGGTAGCCGACACCGGTCGGCAAGCGCCGATGACCGACATCCACCGCCCGACGGGGTTCACGCGTTTTGACGCGAAACGTCGGGACTGAAGGTTGCTTCACCATGCGCTGGGCCGTTGTGACGGTCCCATGCGAGGGACCGTCAGCCCCGAGACGTCACAACCGGCAACGGCGCATCGACACAGAAACGACGGACCGCGGCCACACTGCGGCCGCCCTCTACCGCGCCGGCCTCACCCCTCCGCCGGCGGCTTGGCGGCCGTCTGCGCGATCTCCCTTACGACCTCGGCCAACATCGCACCAGTGACCGGCTTGCGCAGAAAACGGTCGAAACCGGCCGCGCTGGCCTGCGGTTCGGCATCGGCGTCGGCGCGCGCGGTTACCGCGACCAGCGGCTGGGTGAAGCCTTGCGCGCGCAACTGCTTGGCCAGATCCAGGCCGTTGATGCCGGGCAGGTCCAGATCGAGCAAGGCCAGATCGAACGGGGCGATGGCGGTTTCGGCGAGCGCGGCCAGACCGTTGGCGACGTGGCTCACCCGGTGGCCCTGCGCGCGCAACAGACCGGCGATCACCTCGGCCACGGTCGGATCGTCTTCCACCAACAGCACCGCCCGCGCCGCCACCTGTAAGCCACGCGAAGCAGGCTCCGGCGTTGAACCCACAATTCCCTGCGGTACTTCAGCCACCGGCAACGGCAGATCGAACACGAACCGCGCGCCCTGCCCCGGCTCGCTGAACACCGCGATATGCGCTTCCATCGCCACGGCCAGTTCCTGGCTGATCGCCAAACCCAGACCGCTGCCGCCGTAGCGCGCCGCAGTGCGCGCGCCATCGGCCTGCTCGAACCGACGGAACAAACGCGCCTTTTGTTCTTCGTTGAGACCCGGGCCGGTATCGGCGACTTCGAAACGCACGCCCTGCGGCGACAAGGCTTCGACCAACAAGCTGACCTTGCCGTGCTCGGTGAACTTGATCGCGTTGCCGAGCAGATTGAGCAGAATCTGGCAGACCCGGCTGCCGTCGCCGCGCAAACCGCGCGGCGCGTTCGCGGCGATTCGCACTTCGAACTCCAGCCCGCGCTGCTGCGCCAGCGGCCGCATCAGATCGGCGGCCTGGTCGACCATCGCGCGCAAGTCGAACGGTTCGGCGGCCAGTTCCAGACGGCCCGATTCGATCCGCGCCAAGTCCAGCGCGTCGTTGACCAACCGCAAGAGGTGTTCGCCAGCGCGTCTGATCGACTCGGTGTAACCCCGCTGTTTTTGATCCAAAGGCGTGTCGAGCAACAACTCGCTCATCCCCAACACGCCGGTCATCGGCGTGCGCACCTCGTGCCCCAGGGTCGCCAGGAACCGGGTCTTGGCCAGCGAAGCCTGCTTGGCCACTTCGCGCTCGTGCTCGGCGCGTTGCCAGTTCAATCGGCGCGCGAGTCGCCGGCGATAGGCCATCGTGCCCCACCACGCCATTAATGCGAGCAGTCCGATCAAGGCCGCCAAGGCCGGCGGCGTGCGCCACCATGGCGGGCGCACGTTGAACTCCAGCGTGCGCGCCTGCGCGACGTTGCCGTTGGCGTCGATCGCGCGCGCATGCAGCACGTAGTTGCCCGGCGGCAAACCGGCGAACACCCGCTCGCCGCTGTCGCCGACGCTGACCCAATCGCCGTCGTAGCCTTCCAGGCGGGTGTAGTAACGATTGGATTGCGGATCGTCGAACGACAGCAAGCGCATCTGCACGCGCATTTCGCGGTCGTCGGGCGCCAGGCTCGGCAGGGTCGAGTAACGCGAGGCGCCTTCCGAACCCGACGGCCGCACTTTGTTGCGCAACGGCAGCGGCACCCAGCGGCCATGCCGGCGCACGTCGAGCTGATGCCAGACCAGGCGCGGTTGACGCGGCGGCGGATCGGCCAAGGACGTATCGATCAAGACCACGCTGCCATCCGAAAGCGAGGCGGCCAGCACTCCGTCGTCGGCGAGCACCGAGGCCCGGCTCAGGAATTCCTGGCTGCTCATGCCGTCCTGCACGCCGAAGCGGCGCAGGCGTCGCTGCTTGGGATCCCATCGGAACAGGCCGCGCGAGGTCGGCAGCCAGATCCGCCCGCCGCGGTCGCGGAACAAAGCGGTGCCTTCCACCGCCGGAATGCCGTCTTCCACCCCGACCCGCGTCTGCAATCGCCAGCGTCCGCCCTGATGCAGATAGTGTTCCAGGCCGTTCAGACGCTGCAGCCACAGACTGTCGGCGTTTTCGAACACGAAGCCGAACACGCGGTCCTCGGGCAGTCCCGGCGCCTTGCGCATGACGTTGGCCGCCGCATCGCGGCGCAACAGGCCCTCGCCGGATCCGATCCACAGCGCGCCGTCGGGGGCGAAGCCGATCGCGTCGAAATCGCCGGTGCCGATGCCCTGGCGGTCGCCGACCGCGATCGTGCTGAGCACTTTGCCGCTGTCGGTATCGCGCTGCTGCAGGCCCTGGGTGATGTAGGAGATCCACAAGCTGCCGTCGGGCGCGATCGCCATGCGATCGGGCGCGCCGGGCAGCACCGGATCGGGCGTGTCCGTGGTCCAGTCGCGCCAGACGCCCGACGGATCGATCCGCACCAGGTTGTTGCGGCTGGTGGCGATCCACAGCCGGCCCTGGCGGTCTTCGATCGCCGTGTTCGGCGTACCGCCCTTGCCCATCGCGTCGTGCGGACCGTCGCTGACCGGCTCGACCGTGCCGTCCGCGCCCAGCCGCTCGATTTCGCCGCGCGCGCCGATCAACCAGAAACCGCCGCGCGCGGCCGGAGCCACCGCGGTGTAAAGCTCGCTGCTGAGGCTGCCGCGTTCGCGCGAATACTGGGCGATCCGGCGCCAGTCCGAGCGCAGGTAACCCACGCCCACGCCGGCCAGCGGGAACCAGAACGAGCCGTCGTCCTGGCCGACGATCTGCAGCACCGGCCGCGCCGGCCGCGCCGGGCCCAGCGCCATCGGCAACGGCACCGCGTTGGGCGCCGCGCGCCAGATGCTGCGCTGGGTGCCCAGCCAGAAGTTGCCGCCGCGGTCCGGCGCCAGGGTCAGGACCGCGTTGAGGTTGCCGAACATCACCGAGTAATCGGGGTCGTTCCAGCGCCCGTCGCGTTCGCGCCGGTACAGACCGGTCTTGGCGCCGACCCAGAGTTGATCGCCGGCCGCGGTGACCGAGTACACCCACGGCGCGGGGTCGTCGCCCGGCACCGGGACGCGTTCGAAATCGCTGCCGGTCCAGCGCGCCAGGCCTTTGAAGGTGCCGGCCCACAGATCGCCATGCGCGTCGAACGTCAACGACAGCACCGTGTCCGACGGCAGACTGCGCGGATCGCCGTCCTTGGGCATATAGCGCTCGATGCGGCCGTTGCGGTCGAGCCGGTGCAGGCCGCCGCCGTAGGTGCCGAACCAGACCTCGCCGTTGCGGCTGGCCACCGCGAAGGTGTCGTCGCTGCCGATCTGCGGGTGCTGGGCGCGGCGATAATGGACGAAGCCGTCGCGCTCGCCGTCCATCATGCTCAGGCCGCGGCCCTCGGCCGAAACCCAGATGCGGTCGCGTTCGTCGATGGTGATGAAGGTCAGATCGTTGCCCGGCAGCGAGGCCGGATCGCCCGGCGTGTGCCGCCACACCTTCATGCCGATGCCGTCGTAGCGCGCCAGGCCGTCGGTGGTGGCCAGCCACAAATAGCCGGCATGGTCGAAGGCCATGCCGTTGACCTTGCTCGAAGGCAGGCCGTCGGCGACGCCGATGATGCGCGCGCGCGGCGCTTCGGGCACGCCGGCGCCGGCCGCGAACGGCGCGCAGACGCACAGGCAGGCGCATAACAGCGTTCGCAGCATCCCGATCCCTCTCCCCATGAAACATGCTGTCCTAGCAAGCCGTCCTGGCGGACCGCCATCGGCCGTCGAGGCGATCGCGGCGGCGTCCGGGCGAGCGCCACTGACGCCCCGCTGACATTCGCCTGACCGCAGACTGGCCGCCGCCTGACCATCCGGCAATGCGCGCACCCTAGTCTTTCCCCATGCACTAGGCTCGACGATATCGGCCCTGCGAGGCAAGTCACGGAACTTAGAGCCCACATCGGCCGTCGATCCCTGCAACGCCCGGCGCGCCCGGACGGGCACCCGAAACGGATCGTTGCGCGCGCCTAGACACGACTTTGCGCGGCTGTGCCTAGAATCCCCCCGAACCTTGCCGGAGCTGCCATGTCTCTCACCTACCGCTGCGTCACCGCCCTGGCCGCGCTGCTCGCGCTGCCCACGGCCGCGCGCGCCGAGCAGGAGACCTATGGCTTGGACCCGGTCCACACCCAAGTGGCGTTCGCGATCTCCCATGCCGGCTTCTCCCAGGCCATCGGCACGGTGTCCGGCAGCGCCGGCACGCTGAGCTTCGACCGCGACGACTGGCGCGGCGCCAAGCTCGACGTGCAGGTGCCGCTGACCCGGCTGGACCTGGGCGATGCGAAATGGAACAAGGCCACGCTGGCCGCCAACCTGCTCGACGGCAAGCGCTACCCGCTGGCCCGGTTCGTGTCCGAGCGGGTCGAGCCGGTCGCCGGCGAAGCCGACCGCGCCCAGGTCTGCGGCCGACTGACCTTGCACGGCGTGACCCAGCCGCTGTGCATGGACGTCAAGCTCAACCAGCTCAAGCGCCATCCGCTGCCGCCGTTCCACCGCACCGCCGGATTCTCCGCGACCGCACGGCTCAGCCGCGCCGCGTTCGGGATCGATGCGTGGAAGTCGGTGATCGGCGACGAAGTGGAACTGCGCATCGAGGCCGAAGCGGTCCGCGGCAAGTTCGTCGGCATCGCCCCCAAGACCGAGCCGGCCGACTCCACGGCCGAACCGCCGATCGAATCCGACACCCCGTCCGCCGGCACACCCTCCACCGACACACCCTCCACCGATTCCGCCGCCCCCGCCAAGCCCGCCGATCCGGAGCCCAGCCGATGACCTTGAAGAACACCCACGACCGATGGGGCGCCGTGAGCCAGTTGCTGCATTGGCTGGTCGTACTGCTGATCGCGACCATCGCGGTGATCGGCCTGACCATGGTCGACATGAACAACGGGCCGTCGAAGATCAAGATCTATGCCCTGCACAAATCGCTGGGCCTGACCCTGCTGACCCTGGTCGTGTTGCGCCTGCTGTGGCGCATCTACGCCGGCGCGCCCAAGCCGGTGGAAGGCACGCCGCACTGGCAGGAACGCATCGCCTCGCTGACCCATTGGGCGCTGTACGCGTTGATGTTCGCCATGCCGATCTCCGGCTGGGTGTTCAACTCGTCTTCGGGTTATCCGCTGCAATACTTCGGTTGGTTCAACCTGCCCAAGATCGCCGCGCGCAGCGAAGACCTGGCACAGCTCAGCCGCAACATCCACGAATACGGCTTCTGGCTGTTGCTGGCGCTGGTGTTGGCGCATGCCGCGGCCGCGTTCTATCACCACCTGTTCCAGAACGACGCCACCTTGACCCGCATGCTGCCCGGTGGCCGACGCGCCGCGCCCGCGCCGAACACCGATACGCCGGCTCCCACCTCTTACTCCCCCTCCCCGGAGCACTACGATGCAGATTAAATCCCTCGCCCTGGCCGCGGCGCTGTTCGCCGCCGCCGCGCCCGCATTCGCCGCCGATTACGTGCAACAGACCGGCTCGACCTTGACCTTCGCCACCAAATATCAGGGCGAAGTGTTCGCCGGCAACTTCCCCGGCTTCACCGCGCGGCTGAGCTTCGACCCGGCGCAGCTGAATACCTCCAAGCTCGACGTGGTGATCCCACTGGCCGGCGCCAACAGCAAGAACGCCGAACGCGACGACACTCTCAAGGGCGTGGATTTCTTCAGCATCGCCAAATTCCCGCAGGCGCGTTTCACCGCGACCAAGTTCCGCAGCCTGGGCGGCAACAACTACGCCGCCGACGGCAGCCTGAGCCTGCGCGGCGTGGCCAAGCCGGTGACCTTGAATTTCACCTGGACCGCAGGCGAAAAGCCGGTGCTGGCCGGCAAGGCCACGGTCAAGCGCCTGGACTTCGGCGTGGGCGGCGGCGATTGGGCCGATACGTCGATCATTCCGAATGAAGTGGCGGTGAGCACCAAGGTGGTGTTCGCGCCGGCTAAATAAGGCTGCCGCTCGCACAAGCCGTGCGATCTACCTGCAGGAGCGGCGCGAGCTGCGACCGCGACAACACAACCACTTCGAAACCTTCGACGTTGCAGCGTTACCGTAATCGCGATTCGTGCTGTTCTTACAACCGCTGCAACAAACAAGGGCCTTGCGAGGCCCTTGTTTTTCTTTGGACATTACCGCCCCCCACCGCGGCACCGAGACTACTCGACGGCTTTCCGCCACAACGCCTCAAATTCGGCCGCGATCAGCGGCTGAACCGTCAATTGCGCATCTTCAGCAATTTCTTTCGCGTCTGGGACCGGCCCCTCGCTGAGCTGAGTGCCCTTAGCACGCTCACAAATAGTCACCAACATCACTTTCTACCATAGGACTTCAGAATGCCGCTCAAAAATTCCGGAGCCAACCCCACCCATTCGTCAGTCCGTAACTTCTCGACAACTTGCTCTTCGGATAGAACACAGTCCCAGATGGCACTTTCCCTCGCCGACCAACGCTCAAAAATTCTGTCGTCAAAAACCGCCAAGACAGCGAAACCCTCATTGACCTCTTCATAAGCCATCCATTCCGATGGCGCGCCACTGACAACAACGATAGAGCTAAAGAAATCGACATCCCCGTGCATAAAGTGGAGTTGCAATTCTTCCAACTCATCGATGGTCGACGCTGAAAAGAACAAATCCCGCGCAGGCTTCTCATACAGCCGAATAAGCACAGAAATCGGCGTAGCACTTATTTTCAAGCTTTCATCAAGCATGAAATCCAGAAAACCGCGAGTTCCAAATACTCCGGAACCAACAATAAAAAAACCACGAATACCTTTATCACTGAACACATAATCAGGCAATGCGGCCTGCCAATTTACAGCTTTCCTTAACTGATCGGCAGCCAAACTATTTGGGACTGACTGAAGAGTCATGGGACTGATTCCATATTGAATCGAATTTTAGCGAGCGGGTATTTTTCGCCAGCCACTCGGAGGTCGGCGGATGGATAATGAGGCGGGCTTTTTGCAGCACGATATACGTGATAGGTGTATTTTCCTTTGTTCAACTGACCCGCACCTGGCGTCCCCTTGGATGCCGCCCAGCTCCAACCATCATCAATCAGTGACTTTACGAATTTCGCACATGACATATAGAGCCGAACTTGGTCGGCACTATTCTTCGTCATACCTGGCGTGATCTTGACTGGCCTGCGTTAACTGGTCCAGAAGTAAAGTTAGTTTAAGCGGCTAAACGTGGATGTGCACTTGCGTTGGCAGGCATGAAGGCCTCGGGCGCTGGTGGTCTGTAGTTCAAGGCGCTGTGCG
>NZ_JBQJIL010000023.1:0-36539 GCF_052078715.1 Lysobacter sp. CA199
ACCTCGGCCTCTCGCAGCTTGTGGATGATCTCTTCGGAACTAAAGCGCTTCTTGGGCATGGTCCAAATCTCCTTGGTCATAGTTTATGAACAATCGATCTGGATCAGTTTTTTCAGGTCAGGTCAGCACCACTGCGACCAGTGCGTCTTGGGGCAAGCGGGTACGTGGGGAACAGAGCTTTGTCGTTAGCTCCAGTCTTCGCATGGATGAAGACCCCGTAGTTGTTGATGTCGCGAGCAGAAGAACCGGAAAGCTCGATTGTGATGGAGCCGACTCCGTCGCAAGTGCCACTGCCGGATATCCAAGGAACAAAATTGACCTCGCGCACACTGATCTGAAGCGGTTTCGCCGAAGCATGTTTGGTGGCCCGCGGGTGAAACTCGGGCGACATGTACAGGCTGCACGCGATTCCAGGGCCGGGGAGCAGGGCAAGCAGAGCGATCGCAGCGAAGAACTCTCTCATGAGGCCTAACACCTGGGTTTTGAGCCAAGTCGCGAAGCGGCTTCGGCTTCAATGAGCTACTAAATCGGGGGAACTCCCGCCAGAAGATTTGTACTGGCAATGTAACCAATGGCCAGCAACGCAGCTCCCGCACAGACATGTGCGATGTTGTGGGCCGTCGCGCGAGATGCTCCATCCGATTGGCGCTGGAACAGCAGTGCTTTACTGACCCGATACAGCGCGCCGGCCGAGCCGACCAAGAGCACTACACCAAGAGAAAACGCCACAGGGTGATTGGCGATGAGATCCCCCTCGGTGAATTTTCTGTTTGAACGATTTGTTAGCCTCCTGTCGGGGGCTGCGCTGGATCGTTAGAAAAGACAACGCTTTCGATCCACGCTATGTAGCGAGAAATACGGACGTTGTTGCCGCCGTCACCATAGCGCCCGGGGACATCTCCTTGCACGGACTTCCAAGAAGCGAGGCCCGCAAGTTGCCACTGCCTGTTTTTCCTGATGAGAACGGGGCCGCCACTGTCCCCGCTACCCATCATGCCTTCGAGACGTACGGCAGTCTCAGGAGGGTCGAACGTATAGGAAATCCAGCGCGTATCAGCGCTGGATATGACATTGAAGGCTCTGCGTAGAGTTGTTCTATGGGGGCCATGAGGGATCTCGCCCTCGCCGCCTTTGCCAGTGCCTCCCTTGCCTATCAATTGGACAGTCTTACCAACTTCGTCAGCGCCACGGAAAAGTGGAACAGGTTTTGTGTCGGCAACCGGCTCTTCCAGCTCGACAAGAGCAATGTCGTCGGACAAGGCGAGAAACGCCATTACCTTAGACGAATCGCCAGTGGCTAATGCCTCTTTGGCCAAGGCATCGGGCAATGCTCGATAGCCAGGGTGAACGACCGTGTCTTTAACTTTGCGCGGTAAGCCACCGACCGTAACCTCCGCCACGGCATGCGGTGAGGCCACGTGCGCGACAGTAAGAACCCACTGCGGCGCAATCAGAACGCCGTGCCCTTCACACGGGAAATCCACCAAGGCGGGGAGCGAGGAGGCGGGAATCTGATACCGCGAGTCCTCAATGTCGTCACGGCTCACGACGGCACCTGCGGTAAACGATGTCGCAATCAGGCCAAGGAGGAAATAGTGCTTCATCTGTCCAGAAGAGTAGTCTGGAGGCTGACGCCCGAGTTTAGTCGAGCCGCGAAGCGGCTTCGGGTTGGACGAACTCCCGGATGCCACCTCGTTCACTTTATTTCACTGGGCGCAGCGGCATCCTGCGCTGTGACAACTTGCCAGCGACCATTGCGTCGGACCCACACGTCGGTCCATACGTAGTGGCCTTTTGATCCGCCCCTTCTGTCCCAGCTTTCACTCCCGTGGGCAATAGCCATGCCGCCAAAGAATCTTACTTTTACGCTGTCCAGTCGGTTGGAAATTCTCTGTTTCGCGGGGCCCGTCTCGCGTGTGACCGTCGCCTTGTCATAGATTCGGCGTTTTGTATCGGTCCCTACAAAGTCATCTGCGAAGTAGATCTTCCGCTTGGATCTGTCGCCGGTCACGACGGACTCAGCCCAGTCGCGCGAGCACTCGATGATGTACCTCTCTGCTTCAGCGTAAGAGCCTGCTGCGGGCTCTGAGACATCCGCGCAGCCCAGCGGAGAAAATATCAAAGCGGCGCCAAACAAAATCTCTTTCAGGCTCATTGATCCATCCTATGGCGTCTAACTTCTTCTTGATCGTGTCGACAAACGATTCGTCCCTGTACCGCGTCGCTTCCCATTTACAGTCTGGGGTACCTTTTTACTGAGGGCCGGCCGATACCTTGGTCATCCTTCCCGAAGGTCGCATTTCATGCTTGCTTCAACGTGATACGGCTTGCGAATCTCGGGGTGCACGATCTTGTCCTCGACCTCCAGCTTGAATGACCCGGTATCGGACTTGCCCTTGCGCTCTGCACAAGCATGATTCAACTTTTTCTTCACGGCAGCGATCGCACTCTCGCGGCTGACGCCATAAGCGCTGCCGGTCATACTCGCGACTTCCGCAAACACTTCCTGGCTCATACCAAAAGCGAAACCCGCCAGGACGATGACATACAACTTCTTCATGCCCTTATCCCTAAACGCTACCGACGTCGATGATGGATGATGGCGCTGCGGTTGGTGGCGGGTAAGCCTGCTCTCGCTGAACCAAACGTAGCAGACCAACAATCACGGTCATCGGCGTGCCGACGGATACACGCGTTGCTCTTGGCTCTTGCTCCTCACACGTTGCGTCGATTTCTTCATCGGCGCACCGCGATCAGCATGTCGCCGCAAGCGCCGAAACCTGCTGCCAGGATTCGGCATCTTCCGCTCCGTTCGCGCCCCTCTCCTGGCTGCGGACCATGCTACGGACGCGCTGCAACACCCTGCGCCACACAGGACTGCATATGCCGCTTAGCCTCCAAACCACTGTGCCACGTCAGGTCCACCACCTTCTTGCCATCGAGAGAGATTCTAAAGGTGGCCTTGTCGTCAATTCCGTCAATCACATTCTGGGCCGAAGGTACGTAGACCGATATCGATCCGATGTCGACGTTCGGCATGGTGTAATTCATCGCCTTGACCGTGTGCGACGATCCGTCTGCCTGTTCCAACGTGACTTGAACTGTGCGTGCCTTGGGAGGTTTCGGGATGTCGGGATGCCAGAACGTAAGCAGCCCGCCCTTGAGCTCTCCACCCGGGCCAGAGATCCCGGCGGCGCCGTCAAGGCTGGAAAAGTATGCGATGCAGTACTCGCCAGCGCGAGCACCTGGCCGCGGCTCGGGGAACGTCCAGAAACCCGCCTTGTAGGCCTTGAACTTGGGGTCGTCGTCCAGCGCTTTGGAAGCCGCGACCGCATTGTTCAACCCCAAGGAAAAGCCCCCTACGGGCCAAGTCCAATATGAATCGGGCTGCGCAGGCGGGGCTGGCGCCGTATTCGTGTTGTTGTTGTTTGCAAAGCATCCCGGCTCCATCGACATAGGCCTGCCCGTGGTCGGACAGAGTATCTCCTGCGCAGAGACGGAGCCTGCCAGGCCAAGCAACCCGATCAACCACCATTGCTTCATGCCCTTAATCCCCATTCCTTGAGTTGGGTGATGGTACTGCGGGCGTCATTTGATAGTAAATCACCAGCAGATGGCGCAAGCGATGCCGCCCTGATCCTTCACGACCATCGCTATAACTGCCATCGCCGCCATCACGGTCTGTGGCGGGCGGGCCGCTTTCGGCGTCGGCAGAGAACATCATTCGGATAGAAACGCTTGGTCTGCGCTCTCCGCACGTCCCTCCGAAAGTCGCCAGTGCTGGCAGGCCTTCGCGAGGGGCGTTTGGTTTGGGTCGATGGTGTATCTCGGGGCTGCTGCGTCCCGCCCTTCGGGCTGTCTTGCTCCGGTCGATCCGGCTTAGTCGCCGCGTGTTCGTGAATGTCCGTGTCATCGGAAACGAAAATGAACCTGGAACCTTTTCTCACAGGCGACGCAAGACGCAGGCTGCATGCTACAAATGCGTTTCATTCGGCGCATAAGGAACTGCCCATGGCCCGCTACCCCAGGATCGACCAACCCTGCCCCCTCGACGCGCAGGCGCGCCGACGCATCGACGGAAACTGTGGCCTGTGCGGCAAGACCGTGCACTGCCTGGACGGACGCAGCGACGCGGAGCGCGCGGAGTTGTTGCGGCAAGCCAGCGGCCCGGTCTGCGTTTCGTATCGATTGGCGATGGGCACGGCCTTGGCCCTGGCGATCGCCGGGCCAGTAGCCGCCAGCCCGGCGGACGCCATCGCACCAGTGACGCCATTACTGGCGGCGCCGCTGACTCCGCCCAACGCCGCGTCGCAGGCGCATACGCCGGTAGCGCCCGAGAATCTGATCGAACCCGGCATGGAGTTGGTATTCGTCGGCGGCATCAGCCGGCCCGACGAAGCCGAATGGGTCGAGGACGATCACAGCCTGCCCGAGCTGCCGATGCGGCGCGAACCGCCGCCGCACAAGTAAGCCCTCGCGACACCTCAGTTCGGGGCGCGGTCCTCACTCAGCACGCCGACCGCATCCTCGATCCGCAGCCCGGCGATCGCCTGCATCGCTCCGCGCAGGCTGTCCGGGCCGCCATCGCCGACCGCCAACGCCAGGTGGCCGGCGTCGAATTCACCCAGACCGGCGTCGTAACTGACCCAACGCTCCGCGTTCCAGACCTGCACCCACATATGCGGTCCGAACGCGTGCGCGCGGCCGACGAAGCGGCTGCCGTAAGCCACGCCGGCGACTACCCGGGCCGGAATGCCGCGCGCCCGCGCGGCCGCGGCGAGCAACAGCGCGTACTCGGTGCAGTCGCCCTCGCGCCGCGCCAAGGCCTCGCGCGCGCTGTGGTAGCCGCGATAGACCACCGGCCCGGACAGGTGCGCTTGCACCGCGGCGACCAGGCGGCGCATGCGCGCGTCGACGCTGCCGCTGCCGGCGACACGGGCGAAACCGGCGACCACGCGGTCGTCGCTCTGCAGCCACGGCGTCGGCGCAAGGTAGCGCCGCAACGCTTGCGCATCGGGCGCCGCTTCGCGTCCGCAATCCCGGCAGACGGTCAACTCCAGCCCATCGGATGTGCGCACCGCGTATTGCTCGCCGGTCTGCGGCCACGACCAACCCACCGCGCCGTCGCGCTCGCCCAGTCGGTAACGGATCGTGCCGCGGCGCGCCGCCGGCGACAGTCGGTACGGCGACGGCATCAGCAACGCCTGGACCTGCGTCTTGAGTTCGGCCTCGGACGCGGCACTATTCGCGGCGTCGGCTGCGTACACCCAACCCGAAGACAGAACCAGCAAGGTCCATGGCAGCAATCGCTTCAACCTCATGCACTACCTTCCTGGGTGACCGGACGGCGATCATTACACCGCAAACCACGCCGCGAAGGCGGCATGCAGCCGAAGCGATCGCCATGGCTGCTCCTGCCTTTGGGATAGGCGTGCGCAGTCTGTGCCGTGGATGCTGTGGCATCCGAGGCCGAGCTCAAGGGGCAGCTCCCGGCATTGTTGGCGCTGTCGCCGGCGGCGCGCCGCGCCACCAACCATTGCCAGCTCGGCGAGCGCGTCGGCCGGATGATCCCTCCCTCAAGCGAGGGAGGGACGCTGTAAAGGCGCTGCCTCAGTTCTGCGGATTCACCAACATCACGTCGTCGAGATAGAACGACGCGCCGGTAGCGCCCGTGCCGAGCAGCAGAATGCGAGCGCTGGCCGTGGTCGCCGGTGCCGTCACAGTCGATTCGATCTTCTGCCAGCCGTCGGCCTGCGCCGGCACGGGCAGCGGCACGGTGTCGCTGCCGATCTCCGAACCGTCGCCGTTGCGCCATTCGATCACCACGCGCACGTTGCTCGGCGCGCCGACGCCGGCCCTGATCCAGGCGCTGAAGTGCTTGATGCCGGGGCCGGTGCTGTAACCCGGATAGTTGGCGACTTCCACGCCCCAATTGGATTCGGTGACGTTCACGCGCAGGCTGTAAGCGCCGTCATGCGCCTGCTCGGCGACGCGAGCGACCTCGGCGTTGTACCAGGCGCTCCAATTGCCGATCGACGCTTCCAACAGCGAGGTGTCGGCATCCATCACGTTGCCGGGCGGGTTCGGCGGGTCCGGATTGTCGACCTGGTCGGTGGTGCTGCCTACGTCCTGGTTATACGGCGCAGCCTTCCAGGCGGAAAACTTGATCCGATCGCCCCAGCGCGTGGCGAACTTCCAGGGGCCGTAGTAGTGGTTGTTGGCGAAGCGGTTGTTGGCGGTGAACATCACCTGGTCCTGGACGCCGGTGACCGTGTACGGCGACCACGGCAGATTGTCGGCGCCGGTGGCCAGCAAGGCTTGCGCGCCGCAGTAACCGGAGGTTCCGCAGGGCACCTTCGCCGGGTCGAAGTAGAACTCGTTGGAGCTGACTTCGATGTTGCGCGAATGCCAACGGCAATCGGTGAAGAACGGTTCTTCGCCGACCTGGGTGTAGCACGGGTGATTGGCGCTGATCGGGTGGGTGTATTCGTAATCGTACGGCCCCTCGATCTGGTTCGGGCTGACGAAGGGCGTGCAATAGCTCTTGCTGGTGTTGCCGTTGGAATTGCAGAAGCGGTTTGCGTTCTCGTAGATCGATACGCCGGAGAAATTGTCTTCGAAGAAATTGTCATAGATGCGGATCAGCGCCGCGCCCGAGACCGTGCTGGGCAAGCGATCGTCGCCGCCGGATTCGGACAAATAGATCGCCGGCGCCGGCGATCCGCCGTTGCTCGCGCCCTTGCGCCAGGCGTTGCGCAGGAAGGTGTTGCCGCGAATGGTGGCGTTGTAGCTGATTTCGTACCAGATGCCTTCGTCTTCGTTGTCGGCGATGTAGTTGCCTTCGAACAGGAAATCCATGTTGTTGGTATCGGCCCACAAGCCGACGCTCTTGTTGTCGTGGACCCAGTTGTCGGTCACGCGCGCGCCGTTGACGTCCCAGAACTTGCCGCCGCCGGTGCAGCCGCAGCCCGGCTCCCGCGTTTCCCAATCGTCGGTGTTGTTGCCGGCGATTTCGTTGTGGTCGAGGACGATGTTCTTGATCGCCGAATCGCCCTCGACCGGCGGCTTGAACATGCTGAAGCCGTACTGGCCGTTGTCTTTCAGGCAGTTGTAACGCACGACGTTGTCGCTGCCGAGGAACACGCCGGCGCCGTCGTTGTTCTGGATCGTGTTGTACTCGATCAGCCAATGATCGCCGGCATCGTGATTGACCACGCCCTCGTTGTTGTTGTCCGTGCCGCGGCCGAAGTTGACGATAGTCAGATAGCGCACGGTGACGTGCTGGGCGCTGCCGGTGAAGGCATATAGATTGAGATTGCGGCCGTCCAGGATCGCGCCCGGCGCGCCGACATAGGTGACGTTGTCGCGGGCGATGATCTGGCCGTAGAGGTCGTCGGCGAAGGTATGCACGCCGGTTTCGAACCAGAAGGTGGCGCCGGGACGATTGAAGTTGAAGCCGCTGTTGTCGCCGGCCGGAACCACCACCGCGCCGGCGGGCGCCGTCGCCGGGCCGCTCAGCAGCGCGGTATTGCCGCAGATCGGCGCAGGCGGCGCGCTCGGCCAGAACAGGCCGGCATGCGCCTGTCCCTCGGCGGCGTACCGCGTTTGCGCTTGCGCTTGCGCTTGCGCTTGCGCGGCCGGTGCGAAGGCGGCAGCGGCGACGACTAATACCGGCAGGGCGCGGCGCGCCATCTCGATAACGGTGCGGGTGAACGTGCTTGTATACGGATGTCGCGGAGTGATGGCCACGTTTCGATTCCGGCTGGTGACAGACGATGGAGAGGGGACGCCCCCTCTCCCTGCGATATGCGGACGTATCGCGCGCGCCGGTCCGCTCGGCCTCGCCATGTCCCTGATGGACCGGCGTACTATCGAGTGCGGCAGCGATGCCGCAACCTGCGCTCTAATGCCACGTCACGCGGCGGGCCTGATAGTGGCGGCTGTCATATCGCTTACAAGTTGCGGATGGCGTCGCAATTTTGTTGCCTGTTCCGATCCTTCGACTGTCCTGCATCAGCACAGAATCCTGTACTCGCGGCCGCATTTCGCTCGCCGCAAGACAACGCAACCGTTGCGATGCCGCAGGCGTATGGCCGCCTCGTGGATGGCGGAATCTCCAGCGGAAGGCTTGAGCAATGCCGTCAAGCGACACAGTCCAGGCTCCTTGCCGAGGGAGTGGTCTCAATGAGGCGGAGGCCGGCGATTCGCGCATGTTGGCGCGGGATTTACCACGCATCGCGCGCAATCGCCCCCTCGCCGGCATCAATTGACGGTGCGTCATCCCCAGTTTCGACAACGCAAACAGCGTCAGCGCTAGCGAGGCGTTCTAGGACGAACCGCGATAGCGCACGGCTACGACGCCGTGTCGCCCGTGGCGCATGACGCCTTCCGCTTGGCCATCCAGTCATCGAACCGTCACTTGCCGCACGTAGCGTTGCGCGTCACCCCAGGGGGAGGACGCGCGATGGCCGCCGAACGGGCGGGGGGATGGGCGCGCATGTTCGCCCAGCAAGCGCCCGTGCTGCGCGGCTTCTTCATGCGCCGGGGCGCGAACGACGAGGCTGAAGACCTGGTGCAGGAGACGTGGCTGCGTCTGCTGCGCGCGCAACAGGGACAGGCCGATGCGAT
Source organism: Lysobacter sp. CA199 (assembly GCF_052078715.1). NCBI lineage: Bacteria > Pseudomonadati > Pseudomonadota > Gammaproteobacteria > Lysobacterales > Lysobacteraceae > Lysobacter > Lysobacter sp. CA199. Next base: position 8,629 of record NZ_JBQJIL010000023.1, read on the forward strand.
CGACAACCCGGAAGCGTACATGTTCACGGTCGCCCTCAACCTTGCGCGCGAACGCGCGGTTCGGCGCCAGCGCACGACGTACTCCACCGAGGATATCGAGAATTTCGGCTTACAGTTGGCCAGCAGCGAATGCGTCGAGGATGCCGCCGAGCGCGTGCAGCGACGCCATCGCCTGCTGGCTCTGCTGGCTGCGCTTCCGGAACGCACGCGCACGGTATTGGTCATGCAGTACCGCGACGGGCTGAGCTACAAGCAGATCGCCAGCCACTTGGGCGTATCGCAGCATATGGTCAAGAAGCACGTGGTGCGTGGTCTGTCGTTCTGCCGCCGCGCGATGGTGGAGGAGATGAAGGAGTGACTATGGAACGGTCGCCGCCCACTGCGCGTATCGCCGAGGAAGCGCTGGAATGGTACGCGCTGCAGCGGCAGGGCGGACTCGACGCGAACCAGCAGGCGCGCTTCATGGACTGGCTGGTGGCGTCGCCCGACCATCTGCGCGAATACATGGCGGTGGGCCGGTTCGCCGCCGAGTTGGCGGAGGCGGTGCTCGAGCTGCCCGCCGACACGGCCGGCGCGGAGCTCCGCGCTGCCCCGGCGAGCAACAATGTCGTCGCTCTACCCGTCAGGCCCGTGCGTACCCGCGCCGAGCCGCCGCGCGCGCGCAGCGGCCGCCTCGCGATCGCGGCGACCGTCGTGCTGGCCCTGGGCGCCGCGGTGCGGGTCGGATGGCCGCAGTCGGCGCGCTACGTCGCGGCACACGGCACGCCGGCTCGCATCGAGCTTCCCGACGGCACCGTGGCCCACCTCAATGCCGAAAGCACGCTGCGCATCCGCTTCAGCCTGTGGCAGCGCCGGGTCGAGCTGGAACGGGGCCAGGCCAGCTTCGTCGTCGCCGAGGACCGCCGACCGCTTTCCGTGCATGCCGCAGGCCTGGTGGTGCGCGACATCGGCACGACCTTCGACGTGTCGCTGCAACGCGAGCAAGCGCGCATCGCGGTGACCGAAGGCCGTGTGCATATCGCCGGCGACGACGAAGCCGGCGGCTTGCTGGCGGATTTGCGCGCGGGCCAGAGCGCACGCGTGGCCTATCGCGACCATGCGGTCAGCGTCCGCGACGAGGACCCCGACACCATGACGGCGTGGTGGACGCGGCGCATCGTGTTTCGCGACGAGGCCCTGCGCGACGTCGCCGACCAGTTCAACCGTCTCAACACGCAGCGCTTGGACGTGGACGGGGCGGCCGGCGCGCTGCGCCTGACCGGCAACCTGCGCGCGGACGATCTCGACTCGATCCGCGCCTTCCTCGACCAGCAACCGAGCCTGGTCACGCGGCGTTCGCCCGGCGGAATCCAGGTAAGCGCGCGGCCGCGGGAACCGGGCGCGACCGCCGTACGCTGAGGCTTTCGGCGCCTGCAAGGCGTACAGCCCGGCGCGGCCGTGGCCCTGTAACAAAAAATTCATCGGCAAACCGGTGCCCGACTCTCGCCTTGCGCCCTCGTAGTCCTGGTATGCGCGAACGATTCCGTCCGCGCCGCCGAATACACCCTATTGGATCTCACGATGCGCCGACTTCTGTTCCTCTCGATCGCCCTCGCGCTGCAGGCCGCTCCGGCCATTGCGCAGGACACCCGCATTGCGGCCCAAGCCATCGCATCGCAACCGTTGGACCGCGCACTCAATGCGCTCTCTCGCCAGACCGGACTCCAGTTCGTCTATAGCGAGCAGACCACGGGCAACCCGCACACGCACGCCATTCCGGCCGGACTGGCATCGGAGCAGGCACTGCGGCGACTGCTCGCTGGCAGCGGGCTGCGCCACCGCTTCGTCAACGAGAGCACGGTGACCATCGAGCCCGACACGGCGTCCGCCGCGCCCCCGCCCACCGAGACGACAAGCACCTCCCCGCCCGCTCCCGCACCCGAGGCAGCGCCCGGGCTGGAAAGGGCGGCGACGGAACTGGAAGGCGTGCAAGTGATCGGCACCTACACCCGCAGCCTCGAGCAGGCGGTCGACCTCAAGCGCGGGAACGTCGGTTTCTCCGACTCCATCGTCGCCACCGACGTCGCCGATTTCCCGGAGCAGAACCTCGCCGAGGCGCTGCAGCGCATGCCCGGCGTCACCATCGAGCGCAACAAAGGGCTGGGCACGAAGGTCAACGTGCGCGGCCTGCCCTCCGAGTACACGCAGGTTTCGATCAACAATTTGGCCACCGCATCCGGCAGCGGTGGGCGCGATGTGGAATTCGACATCTTCGCCTCCGAGATCATCCAGCAGGTGACGGTGCAGAAATCGCCGACCGCCGCCGACGAAGAGGGCGGCATCGCCGGCACCGTCAATATCTCCACCGCGCGTCCGTTCGACTACGACGGCCGCCGGCTCGTCGTGTCGGCCGAAGGTGCGCACAACTCGATCTCGGAGGAGACCGATCCAAAGTTCGCCTTCCTGGCCAGCGATACCTGGGGCGACTGGGGCGGGCTGGTGTCTTTCTCCAAGGCCAAGCGCACCAATCGCACGGACTCGACGTCGGGCATCAACTTCCGCCCGATGTCGCGCTTCCTGGGCGTCTCGGGAACGCGCGGAGCGCAGGCCGAGGCCGTGCTGGAACGCGATACCGACGTGGTCATCAACAACCGCAACAACACCGCCGAATCCAACCGGATCGTGTTCCAGGACAAGGTCGGCGACCGCGTCTACGTCAACGAGCAGGACAAGTGGGGCGCCACCGGCTCGCTGCAGTACCGGCCGAGCAACCGCTTCACGCTCAGCTTCGACGCGATGCTCGGCGGCTACGACGCCACCGAGGACGAGTACGACGCGGCCGCCTACTCGGCCTCCAGCCGCAGTACCTTGGACACCATCCACGAGTACGATGCCGATACGCTGTCGCAGTACGGCATGGTCGTCTTGCGCGATGTGTCGTACACGGCGACGCAGCACGAGTTCCTGAGCAAGGAGCGCATCAGCAAGACCGACTATTCGCAGTACAGCGTGGATATGGACTGGTCGGGCGACACCTGGCGCCTGGACGCCATGGCGGGTTACTCCGGGGCGAAGAAGACCACGGACTTCTCCAATCTCAAGCACGTAGCCTACGCGCCCTCGCGCACGCGCTGGACCGGCCGCAGCGGCGAGACCATCGCGAGCGCCTCCTCGGCCGGCTTCGATATGTACAACGCGCCGCGCAAGTACCTGTTCGAAGCGTACGAGACGACGCTGGAGAAGGTCACCGACGACAAGTACGCCGCGCAGCTGGATTTCAAGAAGACGCTGGACCTGGCCTTCGCCCCGGCCTTGCGCAGCGTGCAGTTCGGCGCTCGCTACACCGACAAAAAGAAGGAACGAAACTACGGCGAGCTGAAGATCACCGGGCCCAGCGCCGGCAGCACGGCGTGGGTCAACGTCCGCACGCTGGCCGACAGCCCGCTGCAGTCGATCGGCGATATCGCTCCGGGCGGCACGTACAGCGTGAAGGACCTGGACTGGATGCAGGTGTCCAACGACTACGCGCGCGGCGCCTTCCGCTACCCAGGCTTCGTCACGCCGTTCGACGACGGCCAGTACTACCAAGTGGAAGAGAAAGTGACCGCGCTCTACGCGATGGCCGACCTCGCCTTCGACATCGGCCGCGTTCCGGTGACGATCAACGGCGGCGCGCGCTATCTCGACACCTCGGTGCTGTCGTCCGGCTACCACCAAGTGCAGAACGGCAACGGGACCACCGGCTACACCGACGCGCCGGTCTCGCGCAAAGGCAGCTACGACGACCTGCTTCCGAGCCTCAACCTCACCGCCGAACTCGCGCCCGACCTGCTGCTGCGCGCGGCGGCATCGAAGACCATGATTCGCCCGGCGCTGACCGACATCGCCTACAAGCGAACCGCGAGCTGGAGCTCGTTCCGCTACACCGACGGCAATCCCGACCTGCAGCCCACTTACGCGAAACAGTGGGAGATCGGACTGGAGCGCTACTTCGGCGACGGCGGCCTGCTGGCCGCCTCGTACTTCAGCAAGAAGATCGACGGCGTGGTGATCAACGCCTTCACCGGCGTCGTGCCCGACGTGGCCGTCTACAACGCCAACGGCACGCTCAACGGCCGCTACGACTTCGACGTGTATCAGCCGGTGAATGCGAGCGGCTCCTACAAGGTCGACGGCGTCGAACTCAACGCGCAGGTTCCCTTGGGCGCGCTGCACCGCTCGCTGCAGGGCTTCGGCGTCGCCGCCAACTACACCTGGCTGGACAGTTCGCTGGCCGGCGAGTCGGACCTCGGCATCCTCACGCCGATGCCGGGTCTGGCGGAGAAGAGTTATAACCTCACCCTCTACTACGACAACGATCGTTTCGATGCGCGCGTGTCGTACAACCACAAGGGCGAGTACGTCGAGGCGATCGGCTACGACATGTATCCGATCTGGCGCGATGCTTACGGCCAGGTCGACTTCTCCATCGGCTACCGCATCACCGACAACATCAAGCTCAGCCTGAAGGGCATCAACATGACGGACGAGGCCACCAGTGGCTACACGATGGACCCTTCGTTCCCGACCATGTACGAGAAGTCCGGCCGCCGCATCAGCCTGGGCATCCGCGCGGATTTCTGATCGCGTTCGCTTGTGCGCTCAGACCCCGCCCTTGCGCCGCAACTCGGAGTACTTGGCGATGCTCTGGTCGATCCGATCGACGGCGAAATCGGCCGATGCGGCTTCGAGCGCTCCCGCCGCCGCGGCGATGGCGGCGGCCGCGCCCATGAAGATATCCGTGGCGAGTGCGCCGAGTGCGTCTTCTGCGGCTTCGTGCGGGTTCGTGTCGGCCAGATCGTGGGCCATTTCCTTCAGCAATATCGCCTGACTGACCAACGCGAGCTTAGTGATGCCGTCGAAGTATGCGGTGGCCGAATGCGCGACCAGGCCGGCAGCCCCAGGCGACACCGCATACAAGGATTCGAGCGCCTCGATCGCCGCCTCGGCGGCTTCTTTGGTATTGGCTTGGGTTTGCGCGTCGGTGAAATGCGCGGGGATCGACGTGCCGTTCATAAGTGAGTCCTCGCTTTTGAGTTCCGCCTTAGGGTTTCCCGCTCACGCAAGCGTCCAAAGCACCGGGTAGTTGATGATCGGACGCTCGAACTGAACGCCCAAGGCGGTGAACTCTTGCGCAAGCGCAGACATCTCGGCGAGCGTACTCATTGCCTGGGCTTGTTCGAGCGCGTCCCAGATACTTACGTTGACCATCGTCGAGGAACTCTCCTCTGTCGCCACATAAAAGCCGAGGCAGCCTGGGAGCCTGCGAATGGCTGGAACAAGACTTTGCGATGCCGCATTCATTCGCGCCGTGACTTCAGCGTGGATGCCGGCGGGGTAAGTGCCTTTCGAGATACGGACTATCACCGACTTCTCCTGGCTTGGGATGATATCTAGTGAGGCGCTCTTTCGGCTGACGTCTGGTGAACCGGGCGGCGACGCGAACGACACCGCCGGGCTCGCGCGTCGGTCGCAGAAGCGCCGCGTGCTGATCGCGACGAGTTCGGGCATGCATCGGAAGCACGAAGGTCGAAGCCTCCGATGCGCATGCCGTCGTGCGCCGCGGCGAATCAAACCGCCCGGACAGCCATCTCGATCAAGACACGTGCCGCGCCCGCACCCGATCAGGACTCACTTGGGTGCGTCCGGCCCGACGAACTTGCGGCCGCTCGGCCCGATCCCGCTCACCTGAATCACCGTCGGCTCGCGTATCTCGACGTAGTGAGGGACGCCAGCGGGTTCGGTATAGAAGCTGCCCGCGGGTAATTTCTTGAGGGCCGCGGCGTCGACCTTTTCGCCATAACCCGTGTACCAGCTGCCCGAGAGGATGGTGATCTCGCGTGAATCGGTATGGGTGTGTGGCGCGACTTTGAATCCCGCCGGAAATTTGAGGCGGATCGTATAGGGCCCAGGTTTGGTCGGATCGCCGATGAGTGTGGCCTGCTCCAGGCCCGGCAACGCCAATCCTCCTTGCGAAGACCACTTCATCTCCGACGGCGTCAATGCCACCACGCCCGGCTCGGCGGCTCGACCGACAAGGGCAACCGATAGAAACGCAAGCGCGAAAATCACTTTGGTCTGCATGTCTTCCGTCCTCCAAAAAATCGCCATTTGCGGGGAAGTGTCGGGATGTCGTCTGTCACGGCGTCCCTTTCAGGAAATGCGGAAATCGTGGTCCACTCACGATCCGACCCGCCGACGCGCGATGCATCCGATCGTCACGGCCGATAAGTGCCGCCTCAATCTCGCACTACGCACCTTTCGATACTTCATCGGCCTTTTCAGCTGCGCGGAGATCGTCCTCGATCGTACCCCCCAGGCCGGCGGATTGGTGCGACCGCCCGTCCAAAATCGAGCGCATCCGTTCGTACCCACCGCGTCGCAGGTTTGATCAAGCACGGGGTACGCGCCAAGCAGGCGAAGGCGTTCGCGATTGCATACTCCGATGCGATGTCGACGGTGTTCGGTGTTCGAACCCTGACGCGGCGCAACGACATCCAGCCAGCGGCGACGGGGCGATCACCGACAAGACCTTGCAGCGGATCGGCCAGATCGCGCGGCCGGATACTTCCGTCTTCCACCGACGCGCTTACGTGGGCGCGAAATGCGCCAGAAACATATCGGTGGCGGTGTCCGCCACCTGGCTGCGCTGGGTGGGCGTCAACATCGGCTGGCCCAGCGTGATCTGCGGCCAGAACGCGAAGCCCTTGACCATGCCCTGCAGCAGCATCGAGGCGAACAGCGGGTCTTGCGTCTTCAAGCGGCCGTCCGCGGCCGCCGCGCGGATCCACACAGTCAAGCCTTCTTCCTTGTCGCCCATGCGCGCGAACATTTCCTGCGCACGCTCCGGGGATGGGATGACCGCGGCGATGGCCACGCGCGCCAGGTCGATGAAATCCACGTCGTGCAGCAACTGCAGTTTTTGCTGCACCAGTTCGAGCAATTGAGGGCGTAGCGGCCGGTCGGGCTGGTAGGTCAGCTCCGGGGACGCCATGCCGCGCTCCATCAACTGTTGGAGGATCTGCGCGAACAACGCTTCCTTACTCGGGAAGTGGTTGTAGACGGTGCGCTTGGAGACGCCGGCACTGGCCGCGACGCGGTCCATGCTGGTGGCGTCGTAGCCGGCTTGGCGAAACTCGGCCGCGGCCGCCTCGAGGATGGCGGCACGCTTGCGGTCGGTCAGACGGGCGGGAGCGGGAGCGGGAGCGGTCATGGCGACAGGTTACACCGAAGGGTTTACTTTTTCAAAAAGTACACTACACTGAGCAGTGTAACCATTCAGTCAGCCTGCTCGGCCCATGCCTCGACCCTCGCGTCTTCGCCGAATCAGCCTGCTAACCGGAGCCCTGATCGTGAGTACCTGCCTGCTTTCCGCCGCCAAGACCAACCTGCCCGTCGCCGGGTACGCCAGCTCGCCGCAGTTCACGGACGGACGCTTCCGCAACCCGGATCCCCGGCCGGCCACGGGGTTCTGGAAGATGCTCCGGATCATCGGCGACGCGCTGTGGAACAAGCCGGCCGATACCGTGCCGGCCGCCGTGCCGCCGGTTCTCGCGCTCACCCCGGAGCACCTGGCGCAGGCGCCGGATCACAGCCTGTTCCGGCTGGGGCACTCGACCATGCTGATCAAGCTGCGCGGAGGCTGGTGGATCACCGATCCGGTGTTCGCCGAGCGCGCCTCACCGGTGCAGTGGATCGGGCCCAAGCGCTTCCACGCCCCGCCGATCGCGCTCGCCGACCTGCCGCCGTTGCGCGGGGTGATCCTGTCGCACGATCACTTCGATCATCTTGACTACGACACCGTCCAACAGCTCGCGAAGACGGCCGGAGTGTTCCTCACGCCGCTGGGCGTGGGCGACCGGCTGATCGCCTGGGGCGTCGATCCGGCCAAGGTGCGGCAGTTCGATTGGTGGCAGGGCGCCACCATCGATGGCGTGCGCTTCATCGCGACGCCGGCACAACACTTTTCCGGTCGCGGCCTGTTCGACAGCGACAAGACGCTGTGGGCGTCGTGGACCATTGTCGACGAACCGCAAACCGGGCCGTCGCTGCGACTGTTCTTCAGCGGCGACACCGGCTACTTCGACGGCTTCAAGGAGATCGGACGCCGCTTCGGCCCGTTCGATGTGACGATGCTGGAGACCGGCGCCTACGACGCGAACTGGCCGCACGTGCACATGCAACCGGAGCAGACCGTGCAGGCGCATCTCGATCTTCGCGGCCGCTGGCTGCTGCCGATCCACAACGGCACCTTCGACCTGGCGATGCACCCGTGGACCGAACCCTTCGAGCGCGTATCCACGCTCGCGGCCGAGCGGAGCGTCGCTCTGACGACGCCGCGCATGGGCGAACGCGTCGACCTGCATTCCCCGCAGGCGATGACGCCATGGTGGCGCGAAGCGGACGAACCTGCGGACGTGGCCGCGTTCGAGCAGGCGACCGTGCCATGAGGCTGCGACTGCAGGGCGCGATGGATGCGCAGGCCAGGCGCGCGATCACCGAGGCGGTACTGCGCGCCGACCTGGGCAGCCGGATCAATTTCGAGCGCGACATCGAACACGACGCGCAGATCGTTCGGGTCGAGAACTGGCTGACGGTCGCCGAAACGGTGGAGGCGATCACGCGTAACGGCTACGCCATCGCGGCAATCGTCGATGCATCCAACGAGATCCCGGACTTGCTTTCGGCGCGCTAGGGCGCTGGCGTCGACGTCGTCACGGGTTGCTTGAGTTCGGGCATGACGCGCACAGCCGCGTTGCCCGCGCTGACGCAGCCTTGGGCATGCATTCCGATTTCGAACCACGGAGCCCGTGACCGGCCGGTTGCTCGCGTCCGGCCGCGCTCTGCCGGTTTTCTCCGCGCGCGTGGTCGGCCGACCAATCGGCGCCCGCAGGAATCAACCACGATCCGCAGCCAACCGTTTTTGACGTTCTGGCCCCAAGGACGGTATCAAGCGACTTCAATCCGACCATTGAGTCTTCGGGATCGAAAGGATTTCAGCTTGAACGATCGATATCGGCGCCCCGCACGGAGCGTGATTCGACGTCGGTCAATCGGCGGGTTTGATGCTGTGGGTTCTGGCGATGCTGGGAGTGATCTTTTCCGGGCTCGTGCTGCTCTTGTTCGTAGCGGTGGCGCTGGCGCTGGATTGGGTTCTTGCTCATTGGCGCAAGGCGCGGTCGTGAAATCCAGAGCAGCCTCGGCTCAGTCTTCCGAAATGCAACCTTCCGCCAATTTGACGTACCAGTAACCGGTGTCCGGCTGCTGTTCCTCGACCAGGATCGTCTGCTCCTGCGTGGACTGTCCCCAGTTCAAGTAGCACTTCCGGCTGGCGTCATACGACGCTGCGTCGTACGCCTCATCCCTCGTGTGTCCGATGCCCTCTCCAATGACTTCGTATCGGTACCGGTCCGCGAAGGCGGCTGTGCTGAAAGCGATCGAGATCAGGAATGCCGCGGTGGAAAGGCCACATTTATTCATCTTCATCACATGCTCCATACGCCGAGTGGTTTGTGCATGCTGCCGAACGATGGTGACGCTCGTATTAAGCCGTTTGGCCGCAAGCGCGATCGCCGTGCCGGAAGGCAAACCGGCGACGATGGGAGAGAAAATGCACCGAGGCTTTTTTCTTCAGTGCGTCCGCAGCCACTGCGCCGCCTGGTTGAGGGCCTTGGCCATTTCGTCGGAATGCATGTCCTTGACCTCCTGCTCCAACGCATTGGCCAGGTCCGCTCGCGTAGGCGCGTTGCCCACTCGCGGGAACCATGAGGTGTGCGTGAGCACATGCAGCAGGGCGGCCGAACCTTCACCCGGCGGGCCGTTCGCATCGGCCGCCTTGAGCATTTGATACAGCTCGCCACCGCTGAGGTTCAGCCGTTGCTGCATCGACTTGAGGTTGGACACCGGCGGGCCGTGGCCGTGGTGGCTTTCCAGCAGTTGCGGATAGTTCGTGGCGAGATCCTGTATCTGGTCGTTGCTCAATCCCAGCGCCTGCAGATTCTTGACCTGTTCGGGATCGCTGTCGATCAGCGCCTTGCGGGTGCTGTCGTTGCTGATGCCGGCCGCTTCAAGATATTTGTTCTGCTCGTTCTTGAAGGCTTCTTCCTTGGCATGGCCGACGATGAGGCCACCCACCAGTCCGACCAAGGCGCCGATACCCTGCACGATCAGCCCGACCGGTGCGAGCACCACGGTGTATTCCAGCGCGCCGCCGAGCACGCTGATGACATCGCCCGCGAACGACACGGCGTAGGACGCATCGCCGCCGAACAGCTTGCCGCCGTTGGACACCGCAGACGCCGCGCTCGCAACGATGCCCAGGCCGGGCGCCAGTTTCGACGAGAAGCTGGCGAACGACAGGGCGGAATCGCCGTAGGCCGCAAGCTTGCCGGCATCGGCCAGACTCTTGGTCGCCGCGGCGAGCGTCTTGGCGCCGGCGTGGCCGGCGGCGGCGAAGCCGTTGACCGCCTTGGCGTAGTCGCCATCCTTCAGGCCGGCCGAGCCGCTGGCGGCGCCGAACACCACGCCCGCCGCGCCGAGACCGCGCAGGGCGGGAGGCAGTTTTTCGTAGTTGGCGGTGAGCTGCGCCAGTCGATCGAAGCGGCCTTCCGACGCCAGCTTCACCGCTTCGATGCCGTCTTTCAGGTTCAGCACGCCGGGAATGGATTTCGCCAGCGGCAGCAGCGGGTCGATCATCTCCTTGAGTTCGGCGAAGGCGCCCTTGGGATCGCCGTTGTGATTCGCCAGCAGTTGGCCCGCGGCCGCGGCAATGACTTGTTCGGTGAAATCGCCGTTGAAGTCGCCGAACTTATTGAACGCCTGCGCGACCGCGGAGCTGGGATCCTTCTGGATGGCGACGGTAAACTCCAGCGCCACCGCTCCCTGGCCGGAGTCTTTCAGCGCCTTCATGCTGTCGTACAGCTTCTGCGCGGCCTCGGGATTGCGACCCGCCGCGAACAGCAGCGCTTCCTTGTTCACCTTGAGCTCGTCAGCCAAGGTTTTCGCGGCTTCGGCTTCGGCCTTGTAGACCTTCTGGTTCTCCGGGTCGTTGCGATAGGCCTTGATGAACGCCGTCTGTTGCTCCGTCGTCAGCGGTCCGCTCTTGGCCAGAAGCTCGGCCAGACGCGTGTCCTTGTCGACGGATGCCTGATGCGCTTTGTCGAACTGGGCCTTGGGGCCATCGGGGCGGTTGAGGTGATTCAGCGCACCATCCGCCGCGACCTTGAGGATGTTGTCCGCGAAATCGCCGCGCCCCTCCGCCTTCAGCTGGCTCGCCAGTTCGATGGCCAAGGCCGGATTCGCGCCCGCACTGGTGGCTTTGAGCACGGTACCGACGAAGCCTTCGTACTTGACGTCATCGCTCTTGAGATAGGCCTTGGCGATGTCCTGCCGCAGGCTCTGATTCAGCGGCGTGTCGCCCAACGCACCGACCACCCGCGACATATTCTCGAACGGCCCCTTGGGCGTGGTGATCGCATCGCCGCGATACACCGTCGGCATCGCCGCGATCTTCTCGATGGTGGGGAAGCTTTCCTTGGCGATCTGCGTCGCCAGCTCCGGCGGCAAGCCTTCCACCGTGTCGGCGAGCCGCTGCGCGGACTCGGCCGCTTTCGCCTGGAAATTGCCCGCGCCCTTGTCGACACCGTTGAGCGGCTCGGCCACCCAGGCGCCCGCGTCTTTCACCCACTGCTGCACGCGCGGATCCTGCATCACTTTCGCGACGACTTCAGGAGGCTCGCCTTTCAAAAAGGCTTTGAGCGAATCGAACTTATCCTTCGGGGTGATATCGCCGTGGAAGGTGGGAATGAGTTCGTCCGCGCGGCGTGCGGCCTGGTAGTCGCCGATCGACTGCTTCAGCACTGCCTGTACGGCAGGCTCGTTCGCATGGCGTTGCAGGATGACGTTGCCGTACGAGTTCACCAACTCGCCGGTGGGACGTCGAAACTGACCGGGCACGCCGGCCTGGGCCTGATCGACCTGCGGGCCGATTTCCGCGGCGATGGCGGCGTCGAGTTCCCGCTTGGCTTCGCTGATCTTGGCTTGCTCAGTCTTGAGGGTCTCGGCCTTTTCATGCATGCCCTCCGCGTCCTGGACGGCCTTGTCGCGCTGGGTGATAGCCGCCTGATAGTTCTTCAGCGCCTGGTCGGTGCGCTGGGCCGGTGTGGGCTGCGGCGCTGCGGGCTGTTCAGCCGGGGCCTGAACGGGCGCGGCCGGCTGCGCGGGAATATCCTGCGGAAAATGACGGGTTGGGACGCCCACGTCGATGCGTGACATGTCGGTGCTCCACGGGCGCAATGGCCCAGCCGTGAAGCAATCGTTTTAACGTGTTGCCCGCCGCAGGCCAATTGGGGGCAACCCTAGCGGCGCTTGAGTTCGGGTCAAACAGGGCCCGCCCCATCGCCGAAGCCGCGCGTGTTTTGGAATTCACCGGGCTTGCTCGCTCAATCGCCCGTCTTCCGCGACACGACATCGAAGCCGCCTCCGGGCCATTGCCACCGGCCGGTGATGGTGCCGCCATCCTCGCTCAGCTTGCCCTTGAAGAAGTTGTCCGAGTCCTTGCCGCCGAACCAGGTCCAACAAGTCCCATCGTCGTCGGTCTGGTGGGTATAGGCGAAGTTGCTGCCGTCGTCGGCCAGCAGATGGGAACGCAAGGTCTGCGTCTCATCGTCCCAGGTGATGTACTCGATCCCCGATAGTCTGCGTCCGCGCGGGGTCGTCGCCTCGAACTCCTGGATGAGGTAGTGGCCGCCCAGTCCCATCCGGTAGGTCGAGGTCCCCGGGACCAGGCCTTCGTTCTTCCACGTGCCCAACAGATGCGCGAGTCGTTTCAGCGCGGGATGCGGCGTCAGCGGGAGCTCCGCTGCGCGATGGTTGTTATTGTCTGCCATGGAGCCTCCTTCCGGCTTTGCGCCTGTGATCGCCCCTCATTGCGGGGGACTCTTCTTGACGACGTACGAGCAAGGGCCGGATCGACATCCCGGCGAAGATTCCGGGAACGGCACGACAGCTGCCGTCGTCGCATCGCTGTCCAAGGCCGGCCGGACTTGGACCCGGACTGATGCGCCTGGCTCGGGGCCGCACCAGGTCGGGCGCCGGGTTTTTTCGTACTTTGAGGTCTTCTGGCGCTATCGCGCCGCACAACGCCCCCCAACGACCTAGGGTGAACGCTAGTTTACGGTCGCGTGACATTGCTTAGACTGGTCTATCTGTATCCATCTGCGCCAAGTCCAGGATCGCTCGGAGATCGTTGTGAATATCCCTTCAGTAGACGGCGGCCCATACATACCGGCCATCGTGCCGCAGAACCAGCCGACCACCCACGTAGTCAGCGTCGATACCTCGGTCAACAGCATCGCCGAGCGCTATGGCATCACCCCGCAGGCCTTGCGCGCGGCCAATCCTGAAATCTTCCAGGACAAGGCCCGCCGCGACGAAGCCGCCACCACCGGTGCCGACCCCATTTACTACGGCGATGTGCTCAATATCCCGGCCGCTTCGCAGAGCGTCACCGAAGAGCCGATCACCAGCGACTTCAACCCGACCTATCCCTCATCCACCAGCGAATTCATCCTGGGCGGGCCCAACGCGGCCGTCACCTGGAACCCGGCCGACGGCACGGTGAAATATTCCGCCGGGGTCGAAGGCACGCCCGCTTCCTACGAACACCGGCCGACGCCGTTCGGCATTCCCGACGGCAAGGCTCCGGGCGCCGTGTTCGAAGTGAACGTGCGCGCCGATACCGCGCACACCTCGGGCGCCGCGCACAAGAACGGCGCGACCGAAGTCACCGTGAGCGAAGCCGAGAGCAGCATCATGGCCAGCGTCTCGGCCGGCGTGGACGGCGGCAAGGGCAAGGGCGTGATCGATCTGGAACTGGGCGAAGGCGCCGGCTTCCGTTCGCGCTACAAGGTCACCTTCCCGGGTCAGCAGGATCTGGCGAAGTCCGAAGCCGAAGCCAAGAAGATCAACCCCTTCGACCCGACCACCATTCCCAAGGGCGCCAGCGTGTCGCTGGACGGCCAGGCGTTCACCCAGACCAAGATGGAAGGCACCTTCCGTTACATCGGCACCGAAACCAACGTCAAGGATGCCAGCGGCGTCAGTTTTTCGGTGGCGCGCACCAGCGATACCACGGTGCGCGTGGCGATGGGTCCCAACGAGGCCGTCGAGGCGTTCAATGGCGTGAGTCTGGGCATCGACGGCGCCAGAGTGACCCTGGGCCGCCAGGACAATCTGGGCCAGTCCAAGGTGCGCACTGCCGACTTCGATATCTCCACGCCGGACGGCCAGGCCGCCTACGCGCCTTTCGTCGCGACCGGCGAAGTGGCGCACAACACGCCGGGCGTCAGCCATGTCGCCACCATCGAGCGCCAGGACTACTCGTCGCAGACCCGCGCCAAGGTCGAGCTCGGCCCGCTCAGCGCCGACTTCGCCGGTGCGCAGAACACCGGCGTGTGGGTGAAGGCGACGCACCCGGACGGCTCGTATTCGATGCAGATGGATCTTCAATACTCGGGTGGCGTGCCGCTGAGCGTGACCCAGCGTTACGACGCGCAGGGCAACGAGGTGCTGTCGCAGCGCACGTATCAGATCAAGGTCACGCCCGACGCGAACGATGCCAAGGCATTGAACTGGGTGATGAGCGGCGGCCGCACGCAGGAAGGCGAGATCAAGGCCGACAAGACCACCACACTGACCTTCAGCGAAGATCAGATGCGCGCGCTCTCCGACCAGACGCGCAGCGCAGCCGACACCTTCGGCGGCACCAGCTCGGTATCGGTGCTGGCGTATCACTCCGACGGCACGCCGGTGAACAACACCTTGCAGTTCGCGGTGGGTCTGGTGCGTGGCCAGGCCGGCGAGAAGCAGAATTTCGCCGAGACCTTGTTGAAGATTTCCGATGCCGCCGACGGCGATATCGCACGCCGCAATTTCGAACAGATCCAGGCGCGCGCCAGCACCAGCTGAACCCGCTTCGGGTTATGGCGATGCGACGAAGGGCCGCGATGCGGCCCTTTCCCATCCGCCTCAACAATCCGGCCGACTGCCCGCGGCCTGGAACGGGCGACCGGCGCCGTTGGAACTCCAACGGCCGCTCACTAACGCTCACTAAGATGATTGACTCAAGATATCTCGACACAGATCGACACAGTCCGAGCAAATCCCCGGGCGGTGCGTGTCTCCTGCGATCAGCTTGGGGACCTGAGTTTCATTGCGCTGGCAGAACTCGCATACGTTCCTCTCCCACGCTTTTCGCTTTGCCCTGCCCATTTCGAATCGACGTTCCGGCGCAGCCACATCATCCGTCGCTTCGACCGGTACGAGCCGAACTTCCGATTGCGGGCCTGGCAACGCATGACTCCATGAGTAATGGAACTGAGCCCCCGCCTCGGTGCAGGTCGCCGCGGCAAAAACCGAGATTCCACACTCATCCCAAGACAGCGTCATGCTGATCCGATCCGCATCAGCGCGGCCGTATGCTTTGACTTTTTCGCCAGAAACATAGACATCGAAGAACATAGGCAATCCTCTACCAGAAACGCAACACGGGCGAACTTAAGATCAAGTCACCGATGAGCTCGTCGCTATCAGCGAGCAAAGGCAGGCGCTTATGACCTGTGCGATTTATTTTCCACTCGAGCCCAAGGCAAGGTGGACTTTCGTAAGCAAGAATTTACGCTTGGCGGCCAACTCCGGCATTTCTTCCACTTCGCCGCGATCGGCGCAGGCCGACGGAAAATGGGATATCGACCACAATCGGCCCGTCAGAGAAGCGCGCGCCTCGGCATCGAGCAAGCGAAGTTCTTGGCCCGCGAGCCCCGAGCTCCTTTCACGAAACACATCGACTACCGTTTTATAGGCGCTGTCCATGGCAACCGCGCATGCATCGGCTATCTTCGCCAAGGCGGGCTCATCGAGTGCGCCGGAACCTCGCGTCGCACATTCATCGATGATTGAACGAATTTCCGCTTCAATCTCGCGCTCACAGCCAGCCAGTCGCGCACTTATCTCGCCCGACACCGATCGAATCATCAGTCGTCCTCCGACATCTAACCGAGACACTCAGAAACTTCACCATACTCGGGGCATCGATCAGCACTCAGCTGTCGAGAGTGATCGCCTCGCCGTCTGGTGCGGCGACCAAACGCCGAGTTCACCGACCCATCTTAAAACAGATACTTATGTACGGCGTCGAGAACGCGGTCGGATTCGTCCGATGACCGCTCTGCTCGAGTCAAACCAAGCCAGCGAACTCCATCGGCTCGTCACGACGTCTTCAAAAATTCCAGATCGAGCACCGCATGCGCTGACGAAGTCGTCAGTCTGCGTATCGTCACTCGGGGCGCGGCATCCTCGCCCACGTCGGCGCATAGGGCCAACAGATGGTCATGCGTGGGGCGGCACTGCCAAAAACGCCATCGATTCACGTTGTCGTCCAAGGCGGGGTCGGCGACCAGACGCACCACGGGGCCGCCCGGGAACTGGAAGCCGAACTTCTCCAGCGGAATCGACAGCCCCAGCCCACGCGCTTTCGCATAGGCTTCCTTGAAGGTCCAGTACTCGAAGAATCGGTCCTGCCGGCGGTGCTCGGGAATGCGCGCAAGCGCGTCGATCTCCTCCGCAGCGAAGTGGCGTTCGGCGATTCCCATCGACACTTGTCGCACGGCAATGTGTTCGACATCCACGCCGATCGCCCGGCGCGACGTCACCGCCATCGCGATCAGACCCCGGGTATGCGAGATGTTGAACGACAGGCGGCTCGCTTCGTCGCCGTGCCGGTCGGCGATGTGTGGACGCCCGAAGGCATCGGCGAGGAAGGTCCAATCCTCGGGCAGGACGTTCGCGTACCGGGACAGCACGGTACGGGCCATGCCGCGGGTCACGAGATAGCGCTTGCGATCGTCCTGAAGCTGGAAGCGAACTTGCCTGCGCCGCTCGTCTGGATTCAACAGTTCCATAAACCCGCTGAGCGAGGCTTCATCGATCTGGTCGTAGAAAGCGAGCCAGACGTCGATGCCGTGCTCGTCGATGCCCTGCCCGTCGACAGCGCGCTTGTCGACAGCGCGCTCGTCAACCGCAGGTTCGAGCTCGGCCGTGCTTCGATCGATTCGCGCTTCTTGCTTCATGGACCGCCCCGCGCACGGTTTCCGCCAAGCGATAGCCGGCCATCGGGCCGGCGAGAATCGCGGCCTTTTGCCTCCGGCCCGCAGCGACCCCGAGGCGGATGCGGCCGATCCGAATGGGTCCGCATCAGGCCGGATTCGGCACGATCGCGCGTCGGCCGGAACCGAACTTCCGGGCCAACCACAGCTCGATGTCGTGGACGAAGCTGAAGAGCACCGGCACCAGGATCAGACTCAGAACCGTCGAGGAAATCAGGCCGCCGATCACGGCGATGGCCATCGGCGCGCGGAACGCCGAGTCGAGCGACACGCCGAACGCCAACGGCACCATGCCCGCGGTCATCGCGACCGAGGTCATCACGATCGGGCGCGCGCGCGCGCGGCAGGCCTGCATGATCGCGTCGAATCTGGGCACGCCCTCCCGTATCCGCTCCAGCATGGCGTCCACGAGCAGGATCGAGTTCTTGTCCGCGATGCCCATCAGCATCAGCATTCCCAACAGCGCCGGCAGACTGAGTTCCATCCCGGTCACGAACAACAACAAGAACGCGCCGCCGATCGACAAGGGAAGCGCCAGCATTCGCGCCAGCGGCTGCAGCCAGTCGCGATACAGCAAGACCTGAATCGCGTAGACCAGGAACAGTCCGGTGCCGAGCGCCTTCAGGAAGCTCACCATCAGTTCGGTGACGAACTCGGCGTCG
This sequence comes from Lysobacter sp. CA199, assembly GCF_052078715.1. Classification (NCBI taxonomy): domain Bacteria; kingdom Pseudomonadati; phylum Pseudomonadota; class Gammaproteobacteria; order Lysobacterales; family Lysobacteraceae; genus Lysobacter; species Lysobacter sp. CA199. The sequence continues at coordinate 26,471 of NZ_JBQJIL010000023.1, forward strand.
CCGGTTTTTAGCACCCGCACGCTCGACGACAGGTTCTTTAGCGACGGCAGCGCGTTGATCCGCTCCATGGCCGTGCCCAGGGCGACGCCGTCCAGATTGGCTTCCAGATCGATCCGACGCTCGCGGTCGTAACGCTCGATGGTGGCCGGCCCCTTGCCGAACCGCAGCGTGGCCACCGACGCCAACGGCACGCTGTCGCCGCTGGCGGTGCGCAGCTTGAGGTTCTGCAGCGTGCTCAGATCGGTTCCGTATTCGCGCGGCAAACGCACGCGCACCGGAATTTCCCGGCTCATGTAATTGAATTTCGACAAACGCGGGATGTCGTCGCCGATGGTGGAGATGCTCACGGCCTCGCCGACCTGCTGCGCGGTGATGCCGAATTCGGCGGACTTGACCGGATCCATTTCCACGACGATTTCCGGCTGCTCCTGGCCGACGCTGGTGTCGACGGCGATCAGACCCGGAATCTTCTGCATGTCGCGCTTGATCGCATCGGCCGCCTGGGTGAGGGCGCGATCGTCGTCGCTGACCAGCGCGATCGATACGTCCTTGCGCCCCGACAGGCTGTCGAAGCTGACCCGCATATCGGCCAGCTTCGCGATCTCCGGATAGACCAGTGCGGTGAATTCGCGCTCGCTTATGTCGCGCTTGCTGGGCGGAACCAGTTTGACGTACAGCCGCGCCTTGTTGACCGCGCCGTCGTTTCCGCCGGACATGGCGAGCACGTACTCGACTTCGCGATGGCGGCTGACCACGGCCGCGACTCTCTGCGCCGCCTGATCGGTCTGTTCGATCGTGCTGCCCCGCGGAACTTCCAGGCTGATGCTGGAAACGGAGTAGTCGTCGTAAGGCATGAAACCCGTCGGCAGCAAGGGCACCAGTCCGAACGAGGCGACCACGCCGACCAGGGTCATCACCAGCGTCTTGATCCGGTGCTTGAGCGTCCACTGGACCACGGCCAGGTATTTCGAGGTCATCGCGCCGTCTCGCGCATGGTCCGCGCGGGGCGCTTTCATCAGCCGCGATGCCAACATCGGCGTCAGCAGGCGCGCCACCACCAGGGAGAAGAACGCGGCGATCGCGACGGTCAGGCCGAACTGGCGGAAGTAGAGGCCGGGCAGACCGCCCATGAAACTCACCGGGACGAACACCACGCAAATCACCAGGGTGGTCGCGATCACCGACAGGCCGATCTCGTCGGACGCCTCGATCGCCGCCTGCAGCGGCGACTTGCCGGCGCGCATGTGCCGCTCGATGTTCTCGACCTCGACGATCGCATCGTCGACGAGCACACCGGTGACCAGGGTGATCGCCAGCAGGCTGATCATGTTCAAGGTGAAGTCGAGCCACTGCATCACCAGGAACGTGGGAATGATCGACAAGGGGATCGTCACCGCCGCAATCAGGGTCGCCCGCCGATCGCGCAGGAACAAGAAGACCACCAGCACCGTCAGCAATGCGCCTTCGGCGAAGTTGAACATCGTCGCGCGATAGCCTATCTCGACGAAATCGATGTCCGAGAAGCCCACGCGGAACTTCACGCCGCGCGTTTTAGAAACCTCTTCCAGCCGATCCCTGACCGCCTTGGCGACGGAGACTTCGCTGACGGACGGGTCCTTGTAGACCATGAAGGTCACCGCCGGACGTCCGTCGACCTTGGTGATGTTGCGCAACTCCGACGGGCCGTACGAGACCGCGCCGATATCCGACAGCTTCACCTCGCGACCGCCCGGCACCGCGATCCGGGTCGCCGCCAATCCCTCCAGGCTGTCGGCCCGGCCGATCGTGCGCAATGCGTATTCCGTCGCGCCCAGCGTGAACCGACCGCCCGGAGAATTCACATTGCTGGACGCCAACTGCCGGCTGACGTCGGCCGCGCTGATCCCCAAACCCGCCAACGTCGCGGGGTCGAGCACGATGGAGATCTCCTGGTCGCTGCCGCCGCTGCGATCGACCCGGGAAACCCCTTTGAGCGACAGCAATTCGCGCGCCACCGACTGGTCGACGAATCGGCTCAGGTCCTCCATCGGCATTTCCGGCGCTTCGGCGATGTAGATGCCGACCGGACGGCCGGTATCGCTGGCGCGGCGCACGATGGGTTCGCGCACCGTCGCCGGCAGGTTCTGGCGGATCGCCGCCACCGCATTGCGCACGTCGTTGGTGGCGCGGTCCAGGCCGATATCGAGGTTGAACTCGATCTGGGTCATCGACTGGCCTTCGGTCACCGTCGAGATGATCCGCTTGATGCCCGGGATCGAAGCCACCGCGTCTTCGACTTTCTGCGTCGTCTCCGCCTCCAACTCGGTGGGTGTCGCCCCGGGTTGCAGGATCAGCACGTTGACCACGGGCGTGACCACGTTGGGCATCGCCGTGATCGGCAACTGGATGAACGCGACGATGCCCGCCAAGCTGAGCATGACGAACAACAGAATGGGCGGGACAGGATTGCGGATCGCCCAGGTCGAGAAGCTGAATGCCATTTCGAAGATCTCTGTCCTAAAAGTAAGCGAAGCGGAAGCGCCGTTGCCGAACCCGAAGCCGAAGAGCGCAGCGGGTCAGCGAGGCGCCTGGGCGATCAGCACTTTGTCGTTTTCGCGCAGGAACGGCCCGGCCTTGGCGACGATACGAAGCTTGCCCAACGCTTCGGAGACCACGACCGTGTCGACGGTCTGCAGCGTCGGCGTGATCGGCAGGCGCGTGACCAGCCCCTTGCCGTCCACGCGCCAGACATAGCTGCCGATCGAATCTTGCTGCATCGCCGAGCGGGGAATCGTCCAGCCTTCGATCTGCGCCAGATCGATCCGCGCCTGGGCGAAGATGCCGACGGGAATCGCGCCCTGGGCGATCAGCCGGATCCGGACTTCGCTCGCGCGGGTGACGCTGTCCACATTCGGGGTGATCAGTCGAATCACGCCGCTGATCGCATCCGCGCGCCCCGCCACCTTGACGCTGGCCACCATGCCCGGCTTCAGGCGTCCGACCACCGCTTCGGGCACGCTGGCATCCATCTCGACTTCGCCGTCTTTCGCAATTTCGAACAAGGCGACGGTGTCGCTGGTCAGGGTTCCGATCGCGGCGGTGCGCCGATAGACGAAGCCGGCGGCCGGCGCGACCACGTTCGTGCGCTGCACGCTCAGTTGCGCGTTCTCGTAGCGCGCACGCGCGACTTCAAAGGCCGCCTGCTTTTGCTTGAACGACTCCAGGCTGACCAGTTGCTGCGGCAGCAAGCTGCGCATGCGCTCGTACTCGCCGCGCGTGCGCTCGAAGTCCGAGCGCAGCTCGTTGCGCGCGATGCCCACGCCCTTGCCGTCGAGCACCGCCAGTGTCTGCCCAGCCTGGACGTAGTCGCCGACCTCGGCTTCCACGCGCTGAACCTGCAGGCCCGGCAGTTCCGGGACCACCAGAACGTTCTCGCGGCTGCGCGTGGCGCCGACCACCGAGATGGCATCGGCCAGCGCCTTGCGCTCGGGCTCGACCACGCTGACCGTCAGCGGCGGCGTCGTTTGGTTCGAGGTGACCGCGGACTTGGCCGGCCTTCCGCCGAGCCACAGACCCAATACCAGGCCGGTGCCCAGCAACGTTACAGCGTAGACCATCGGGCGCATTTTCACGGCAGGACCACTTGGCTTGCGGAAAGGGAGGGACGGGACCGCGGCGGATTCGAACACTGTCGGCTGAGCCGACGCGGCGACGCTGCCGGTGTCTGCACAAAGGCCGTCAGCGGTAAGGCGAGAGCGAGGACGATTACCATCGGAATCTCCACCTCGCCAGCAGCAGGATCACGACCATCCAGATCGACAGGGTGATCAGCGCCGGATACAGCACCGACACGTTCTGGAACCCGACGCCGCCGAACATCAGCTCGCGCAGGGCCGTCGTGAACGGAGCCAGCGGCGAGTGCTCGGCGATCGGCTGCAGCCACTTCGGGAACATCTTGATCGAGAAGAACAGACCGCCCAGCAGCATCATCGGAATCTGGATCACGCCGACGATGCCGCTGAAGGCCATCACCGTGCGGCTGAACAGGAACACGATCAGGCCGATGCCGAGGTAGGTCGCGGTTCCCAGCGTGACCACCAGCAGCAGCAGCGGATAGTTGATATCGGGCGAAACGCCGAGTCCGAACACGCATACCGCGAGCATGCCGGCGACCACGCTGTACGCGACCAGCAGGCGCGACAGGAACAGTCCGGCGAAGAACGGAGTCGGCGAAACATCCACGGTCTTGAGTTGCTTGAACAACCCCAGACTCTCTTCGCCGATCAGGATCGAACCGAAGCCGCTCAGGCCGATGATCAGCAAGGTCATCGCGATCACGCCCGGCAGCAACGTGGCCAGGTAGGACGAACGCCGGCTCACCTCCACGTTCTGCAGACGCACTTGTACCGCCGCCGGATCGGAAGCGCCGTCGCGCACTATCGAGGCCAGCGCGATGGCGCCGATCCTGTTCTCCTCCAGCGAATTGCTTTCCACCGTCACGCTCGCCGGTCCGCCTCCGGCGGGGGCAGCCGCTTTCAACAGATGCTGGATCTCGTTGTTCTTGAGCGCGGTTTCGGCCTCCGCCCGTTCTCCCACGAAGGCAGCGACATGCACCAGATCCTGTTTGGCCAGTGCGTCGACCACGCTTTGCCCGGACGGAGCGATCTCGGCTTCGAGGTAGGAGACCTTGATCTTGTGATCGCCCGCCATCTCCAACGGATAGCCGATACCCAGCAGCAGCACGACCGGAAACACGTAGGAGAAGAACAGCGCGGCTTTGTCGTACCTCAACTGCAACATGCGCAGTTTGAAGAATACCCATACCATTCTCATGACTTCAGCTCCTTGCCGGTCTTGTTCAAGAACACGTCTTCCAGATTCAGGCGATCGATCTGTATGCCGAGCACGGCCACGCCGCGCGCTTCGGTGATGGTGAGGATCTGGCGGATTGCGCCGGCCACGTCGTCGGTGGGAACCCGCAGCGAGTCGGTGAAGCCGTCCCAGGTCGCGTCGAATTTCGGAGCCATCTCGCTTGCGAGTTCTTCGCCGGGCGCTTCGATTTCCAGCTTGACCACGACCTGCTGGGTCGCGCTCAAGTCGGCCACCAGCGCCTTCGGGTCGCCGCGATCGACGATCTCGCCCTGATTCATGATCAGGATCTCGTCGCACAGACGCTCGGCTTCCTCCATGTAGTGCGTGGTCAGCACGATGGTGCAGGTGCGCCGCTGCTTCAGTTCTTCGATGAACTCCCACAGGTGCCGCCTGCTGTGCGGATCGAGCGCCGCGCTGGGCTCGTCGAGGAACAGGATTTCGGGGTCGCCGAGCAGCGCCAGTGCGATCGACAATCGCTGCTTCTGACCACCCGACAACTCGTCGACCTTGAACTTCATCTTGTCGGCGAGATCGAGCCGATCGAGCAGGCTCGCGGGCACTTTGAGCTTGGATTTTCCGTTCGTCGCGGCCCGAAACTCGGCATAGAAATTGATCAGTTCCCCGACGGTGAGGAACAAGAAATAGTTGCTGGTCTGCAACTGCACGCCGATCCTGGGCTGGATCTTGCGGATCTGGGTGCCCACGTCCATTCCCAGCATCGTGATCCGGCCCGAGGTGATCGGCACGACGCCTTCGATCATGCCCAGCAACGAGGTCTTACCCGCGCCGTTGGGTCCCAGGATGCCGAAGCACGAGCCCTTGGGTACGCTGAAACTCACGCCCTTCACCACGTCGACGTCGACATAGCGCTTGTACAGGTCGTGCACGACGATGGCCGCCTCCGCGTTCGGGGCCGATGGCGTCAGGGTCGTGGTCGAAGAAACCGGCGACGCCGTGGTCTGCGTCGGATCCGGGCCACGGATGGGGATCACGCTACGCGTCGTTCCGCCCGCCGACGCGATCATGGCGTTCACTTCTTCGACCATTGCATTGCTTCCTCTGAATACGAATAGGGCGTCGAGTCTTTCTTTGCCGGCGTAAGCGTCGAACACGACGCCCCGAACGGCTTCGATCTTGGCGTGCAGCGCGTCGAAGTCGACATGCGAGTCGTCGAGCCCCGCGCCTGCGGCTTGTTGGAAGTTGAATGCGATCTCGTGGTCCGACGAAGCCAGGGTTCCGGCGGCGCGGACGTCGCCGGAGCGCTGCCAGTCCAGAAAGCGAACGCCCTGGCGATGCAGCAGATGGGCTCGCTCGATCGATTCATCGAGCACGCTCGCCGGGCCCACCGCCACCGGTATCTTGTCCAGGAACAGACCGACCTGGCCGAAGAAACCCAGATGCCCGAGTTGCCTTCCATGGTGGGTCATCGCCATCGCGAAACGCTCGAGTCCGGTGACTTTCGAAACCAGCGCCCGGAACAGACCGAAGGCTTGGCTGGCCGCGGCGTCCGATGCCCCCGTCGGCATCCGGATCGCCACCATTCGCGCGGGCATCGCGGCCTTCGCCACGAGCGCCGCGGTGGTTCCCCGCGTGGTTTCCGCCATGCCCGCGTTGTCGAGCTCGATCGCCAGCCGTTCGAGCAACGCCGGATCGCGGGGCTTGGCGCATTCATCGACGAAGTCGCGATAACGGCCCTGCGGCAGCTCACTGTCCTGAAGCGGGCCGTCCCCGAGCAAGGCGCGATGCAGGCCGTCGGCGATGGCTTCGAACGATCGGCCGTCGGTGATCAGATGATCGTTCACCATGACCAGCTGATGATCCGTGTCGCTGCGCGATATCAACACGCACACGTGACACAGCCGTGATGTTTCTTGCGCCCGGTGCAGCGCCGCGACGATCGCCGACCATGCCGCATCGGAATCGGCGGCGGTAAGATCGCGAAGATCGACCCAGGGCAGGTCCCGTGCGCGGATCGCCGATGGTTCGAGCACGTCCCATGCGCGCCCGTCCAGGTCCGCGGCCGCGCGCAGCATGTCCTGACTGCGTATCAGCGCAGCCAGTGCGGCGCGCAGTTCATCGCCCGACCACCAGCCGCGGATCGGCACGACGTGCTGCGAGATGCGGTCGTGCCATTCGATCGCCGATTTCTGCACCTCGCTGAACGCGTATCGTTGCGCCACGTCGGCCGCGCGGATGACGCGCTCGCATCGGGCGAGCGAATCCTCGAGTTCCGCGACAAGCGCTTTCTCATCGAAATGCGCGTGTTCGACGGCCACCGCGATCGGGTCTTCGTCGATGAAGATCCGGCTCGGACTGTCCGCACCGGTCAGCGATGCGCTGATCCTCTTCAGTTCGGCGATGTCGGCCGGCGTGGCTGGCGACAGGCGCAGGACCCGGCGCCCGTCGACGGTTTCCGCGCGGAAATTCCAACCGCGTCGGCGCAACCAGTTCTCCATCGTGACGTCTTCGTCGGCATCCGATGCCTGCGCGTTCTCCTCGATCGCGGCCGCGATGGCCTGGACCGTGGCCAACCGGTAGATGTCCTGGATTTTCAGCGCGATGCCGGCTGCGGCGAGCTTGTCGAGCACTTGCAGCACCATCAGCGAGTGTCCGCCCAGCTCGAAGAAGTCGTCGAAGCGCCCGACCCGTTCGACCTTCAGCAATTCGGCCCAGATCGTCGCGAGGGTGATTTCCACGCGCCCTTGCGGGGCTTCGTAGCCGCGACGCGCATAGGCCGCATCGTCCGGCGCCGGCAAGGCCTTGCGATCGAGCTTGCCGTTGGGCGTCAGCGGCAACGAGTCCAGCGTCACGAACGCCACCGGCACCATGTAGTCCGGCAGCTGCGCGAGCAACTGCCCGCGCAGGTCGGCCGCCGACGCGGCCGCGTCGTGCTGCATCGTCACATACGCCACCAACCGCTTCTCGCCCGGCGCGTCCTCGCGCGCCAGCACCGCCGCCTCATGCACGCCCGCGCACGCCGTCAGCCTGGCTTCGATCTCGCCCAGTTCGATCCGGAATCCGCGGATCTTCACCTGGAAATCGTTGCGGCCCAGGTACTCCAGTTCGCCGGTCGGCAACCAGCGGGCAAGATCTCCGGACTTGTACATGCGCGCATCGGCCTGCGGCGAGAACGGATCGCGCAGGAACCGCTCGGCGGTCAATTCCGGACGATCCAGATACCCGCGCGCCACCTGCACCCCGCCCAGGAACATCTCGCCGGGCACGCCGACCGGCACCGGCTCGCCATACGCGTCGAGCACATACACCGGTGTGTTGACGATCGGCTTTCCGATCACCGGGCCGCCCGACGACTCGCGGATGCTGCCGATGGTCGCGTCGACCGTGCATTCGGTCGGGCCGTACATGTTGTGGAAGTGGATCTTCGGCGAGGCCTTCAACCGTTCCCACATCCGCCGGCCCACCGGTTCGCCGCCCAGGTACACGCTGGTGGGACGGTGTCCGTCGGTCTCGATCAAGCCCGCCGACAGCAGCACTTCCAGCTGCGAGGGCGTGCTGTCCATCGCCTCGATCCGGTAGCGGTCGATAAAGGCCAGCATCGCCGGGCCGTTGGCCCGGATCGCCTGCGGGACCAGCACCAGGCAATGGCCCGACAGCAACTGCAGAATCCCTTTCAACGACATGTCGAACGAGAACGCCGCGTTCAACGCCACGCGCGCCTGCGGCGCCAGTTCGCGGTGCGTGGTCTGACCCATCGCGCGCCAGAAATTGACCGCCGAGCGGTGCTCGACCATGACGCCCTTGGGCTGGCCGGTCGAACCGGAGGTGTAGATCACGTAAGCCAGATGGCGCGAGCTCAGGCCGGCGACCGTCGGGTCGTGCGCGTCCGCCGCATCCAGGCTGCCGTCGTCGAGCACCAGCATCGGCACTTGTGCGGCTTGCAGCAACGGCAATGCCTTGTACGCCTGCGCCTGAGTCAACACGGCCTTGGGGCGGCCGTCGCGCAGCATGTACGCCAGGCGATCGGGCGGATAGTTCGGATCCAGCGGCACGTAGGCCGCGCCCGCTTTCAGGATGCCGAGCAGGCCGATCACCATCGCCAGACTACGCTCCGTGCAGATCGCAACCCGGTCGTCCGGCTGCACACCCAGCGCGATCAGTCGATGGGCGACTTGATTGGCGCGGCGGTTCAGTTCGGCGTAGCTGAGCGTGTCGTCCTCGCAGATCAACGCCGCCGCATCGGGCGTGCGCCGTACTTGCGCTTCGAACAGCGCGTGCACCGTCGTCTCCGGGTACTCCCGGGCGGTCGCATTCCAGTCGCGCAACACGCGGGTGCGCTCGACCTCGTCCAGCAGCGGCAGACGCGCCACCGCCGTCGTCTCGTCCTGCGCCATTCCCGCCAGCAGACGCTGCCAGTACCCCGCGTAGCGCGCCACGGTCCGCGCGTCGAACAGTGAGGTCATATAGCTGATCCGACCGACGATTCCGCCGTCGCGCTCGCCCAGATCCAAAGCCAGATCGAACCGTGCCTTGGTGGTTTCCTGCGCCAGGCCTTCGGCCGTTACGCCCGGCATCGCCAAGCGCGCTTCGTCCTGATTCTGCCAAGCCAGCATCACCTGGAAGATCGGCGTATGCGCGGTGCTGCGCGCCGGTTTGGTCACTTCCACCACATGATCGAACGGCAGGTCCTGGTGCGACTGCGCATCCAGCACCCGGCGGCGCGTGTGCGCCAGCAGCTCGGCCACCGTCGGCTCGCCGTCCAGCCCGATCCGCAGCGCCAGGGTGTTGACGAAGAATCCGATCAGCGGCTCGATCTCGGCCCGGTTGCGGCCCGCCATCGGAGTGCCGATCACCACCTCGTCCTGGCCCGACAACCGGCTCAGCACCGCCGCCCAGCTCGCCAGCAGCGTCATGTAGAGCGTCACGCCGTGGCGTTGGCTCAGCGCTTTCAGCTTTGCCGTCAGCGTCGCGTCCAGCGCGATCTCCAGCGCTGCGCCAGCGAAGTCCTGATGCGGCGGGCGCGGGCGATCGGTCGGCAGTTCCAGCAACGTCGGTGCGCCGGCCAGGGCCTCGCGCCAGTACGCCGTCTGCCGCTCCAACTGGCCTTCGGCCAGCCATTGCCGCTGCCATTGTGCGTAGTCGATGTACTGGATCGGCAGCGGCGGCAACGGATCGCTTTCGCCGGCCACGTCGGCCGTATACAAGCGACTCAGTTCGGCCAGCATCACCCCGATCGACCAACCGTCGGAGACGATGTGGT
>NZ_JBQJIL010000024.1:0-28376 GCF_052078715.1 Lysobacter sp. CA199
ATCTTACAGCATCGTTTCAAGCCGTCAACCACCTGCCCAAACCGCTGCCTTCCGCGCGTCCCTGCGACCGAACAACCGGTCAGCGGGGCCGCGCATTATGCAGATGCGCATGGGGTTGGGGAAGGGGGTCGGGCAGGAAATGAATGGGGAATCGTCGATGGGGTGCTTGCGGACGGATTCGGCAAGGTCGTGAGGGCTGTAGAGCGCCCTCACTCCGCCCCTCTCCCGCAAGCAGGAGAGGGGGGCAGCGGCATTTGGTGGGCGGTGCGTCAGCCTGCGATCAGCCGGACCCGGACGAAGTTGCGCCTGCCCACGGCGAGCACGCCCTCGAAACCGGGCGCGAACACCTGCTGCGGGTCTTCGACCACGTTGCCGTCCACTTTGACCGCGCGTTCCTTGAGCTTGCGATTGCCTTCGCCATTGCTCGGGGTGAGCCCGGCTGCCACCAACAGCGCTGCGATGCGCAGACCCTCGGCCGGAACGGCCACATCGGTCAGCGGCAAAGAGGTGATATCGCCTTCGCCACGCACCGCCGCATTCCAGCCGGCGACCGCGATATCGGCCGCTCCGGCGCCATGGAAGCGCGCCGCCAGTTCGCGCGCCAGACGCAGCTTGAGATCGCGCGGGTTGAGCTGGCCGGCCTCGATCTCCTGCTTCAGCCGCGCGGCCTCGGCGATGCCGATCTCGAAGCTCAGCAGATCGATCCAGCGCCACATCAGCACGTCGTCGATCTTCATGGTCTTGGTGACGATGTCGATCGCCGGCTCGTTGATGCCAATGTAGTTGCCCAGCGACTTGGACATCTTGTTGACGCCGTCCAGGCCCTCCAGCAGCGGCATGGTCAGCACGATCTGCGGCGGCTGGCCGTGATGTTCCTGCAGGCCGCGGCCCATCAACAGATTGAACTTCTGATCGGTGCCGCCGAGTTCGACGTCGCACTGCAGCGCCACCGAATCGTAGCCCTGCACCAGCGGATACAGGAATTCATGGATCGCGATCGACTGCTGGGCCGCATAGCGCTTGGCGAAATCGTCGCGCTCGAGCATGCGCGCCACGGTGTGCTGGCCGGCCAGACGGATCATGTCGGCGGCGGCCATCTTGCCGAACCATTCGGAATTGAAGCGAACCTCGGTGCGTTCGCGATCGAGCACCTTGAACACCTGCTCGGCGTACGTCTCGGCATTGGCCAGCACGTCTTCGCGGGTCAGCGGCTTGCGGGTGACGTTCTTGCCGCTGGGGTCGCCGATCATTCCGGTGAAGTCGCCGATCAGGAAGATCACCTGATGCCCCAGATCCTGGAACTGGCGCATCTTGTTGAGCAACACGGTGTGGCCCAGGTGCAGATCGGGCGCGGTGGGATCGAAACCGGCCTTGATCCGCAGCGGGCGACCGCCAGCTTTCGCGGAGGCGGTCAACCGGGCTTCGAGCTCCTCGCGCTTGAGGATTTCGTCGGCGCCGCGGGCGATCAGATCGAGGGCTTCTTGTACGGGGGGGGACGCGCTGTTCAAAGGCTGGACTCGGGTACGGCCGCGGCCGGTTTTGTTAACACCGTCACGGATTCAGGTTAATTGAGAGTTAAACGAAACTGTACTGGTCGGTGGCGAAAAACCCCATTCAGCTCAAGGGTTTGACGCGTACTGCTCGCGTGTCTATGGTAACGCCGCTACGTAGCCTTCACACCTCGCGCGAGGGATCCATCCATGACAGTACCCGAGCAGGCTTCCAGTGTGGGCGCCGAACGACGCGAACGCCTGAAAGCCCTGCGCGAAGCGGCCTTGAAACGGCCGGTACTGGCGCGCCATCTGTCGGACGGCTTCAACGGCCGCTGGACAGGGCGCCAATGGGTGCAGGCCGGCCTGTTCGCGACCCTGGGCATGATGGTCGCCGCGATCGTCCCCGGTTTCAGCCAGTCCACCGCGTCGGTGCGCGCGCATGAGCCGCGCCAGTCGCTGGCCCTGGCGTTGCCGCCGCTGACCCTGGCCCGGCTCAAGGGCGAAACCGGCGACAGCTGGCAGTTGGTCCGGGTCAATCGCGGCCAGACCTTGGGCTCGGTGTTCAAGGACATGGACATCCCGACGTCCACGATGCACCAGATTCTCGAGCAGCCGGGCGCGAAAGAGGCCCTGATGCGGATGAAGCCGGGCACCGAGCTCGGTTTCGACATGCCGGTCAACGGCGCGCTGCGCACGTTCCGCTACGACAAGGACGACAGTCACCGGGTCGAGCTGAGCATCGCCGGCGACACGATCACTCAGAAGGTCATCAATCGTCCGACCGAAAACCGCACCGTGGTGCTCAGCGGCAAGGTCGGCAAGTCCTTGTTCCGTTCGGCGCGCAAGGTTGGCCTGACCGCGGCCAACATCAACACGCTGACCGACGACATCTTCAAGTACGACATCGACTTCAACGAAGACGTCGGCGCCGAGGACCGTTTCAGCGTGGTGGTCGAGCAGACCTGGCGCGAAGGCGAGTTGCTCAAGACCGGTCCGGTGCTGGCGGCGACGTTCACCAGCGACGGCAAGCTGCACACCGGTTTCCGTTTCGAGCGCGGCGGCAAGGCCGAGTACTTCACCGGCGACGGCCGTCCGCTGAAGAAGAGCTTCATCCGCATGCCGATTCCGTATGCGCGCCTGACCTCGGGCTTCGGCTCGCGCCGGCATCCGGTGCTCGGCAAGATCCGCATGCATGCCGGCGTGGATTATGCCGCCGGCACCGGCACGCCGATCATGGCCGCCGGCGATGCGCGCGTGCAGTTCATCGGCTGGAAGGGCGGTTACGGCCGCGCGGTGATTCTCGACCACGGCCGCGGCTACACCACGCTGTACGGCCACATGTCGAACTTCAGCAAGGTCAAGCCGGGTCAGCGCATCGCCCAGGGCACGGTGATCGGTTATGTCGGCAGCTCGGGGCTGGCGACCGGCCCGCATCTTCACTACGAATTCCGTATCAACGGCGTGCACCGCAATCCGCTGTCGGTGACCATGCCGCCGCCGGAGCCGCTGGGCGGCGTCGCGCTGGCGCAGTTCCGCCAGCAGACCGGCGTGGCGCTGGCGCGCATCCGTCAGGTCGAGAACATCATCTACGCCGATACCGGCCCGGCGCCTGCTCCCGCAGCCCCGGCTAAAGCCGTGGCGGTGGCGAAGAAGAAGACCACGCGGGCCTGAGCGGCGCGCGATGATCGAACGGAAAGGCCTCTTCGGAGGCCTTTTTCGTTTTTGAACGGTTGAGGTGAGTCGCTCGCTGCAGGAGCGGCGCGAGCCGCGACCGCGACATCGCAGATACGGCGTAAGCGCGGTCTCACGGTCGCGGCTCGCGCCGCTCCTACAGGGAGCATCCGAGGCTTCACGCACGCTGGCGTCGAACGGCCGGATGCGGGAGCATCGAAGCGGTTCTGGATGGACACTTATTCGTGGCTGAGGATTCTTCGATCCCGTCGGCCACTGGCGCGGGTAAACCGGCTTCAGGCCTTAGGAGTCAACGTCGTGGCTGAGAATTCTTCGATCCCGTCGGCCACTGACGCGGGTAAACCGGCTTCAGGCCTTTATCTTGGACTGATCTCCGGCACCAGCGCCGACGGCATCGATGCGGCGCTGGTGCATTTCGAAGCGGGCGTCGAGCCGACTCGCTGCTCGCTGCTGCGCGGTCGCACCTATGCCTGGGAAGGCGCGCTGCGCGAACGCCTGGTGGCGCTGGGCCAGGGTGGCGATGCGCGTTCGCTGGAAGAGTTGGGCACGCTGGATATCCAGGTCGCCGAAGCCTTCGCCGATGCGGCGCTCGCGTTGATCGACGAGGCAGGCGTGCCGGCGCATGAGGTCTCGGCGATCGGTTCGCACGGGCAGACCCTGCGCCATCGCCCGACCGGGGCCGGTTTCGATGGGCGCCATCCCTTCACTTGGCAGATCGGCGACGGCGCGGTGATCGCCGAGCGCACCAGCATCGCCACGGTCGCCGATTTCCGACGCCGCGATGTCGCCGCCGGCGGCCACGGTGCGCCGCTGATGCCGGCCTTCCACGCCGCACTGCTGCATTCCGACACCGAGGATCGCGCCGCGCTCAATCTCGGCGGTATCGCCAATTTCACCCTGTTGCCCGTGCACGGCGCGGTGCGCGGTTTCGACACCGGTCCGGCCAACTGCCTGATGGATGCCTGGATCTTGCGGCATCTGGGCCAGGCCTTCGATGCCGACGGCGCGTTCGCCGCGCAGGGTCGGATCGACGCCGGGTTGCTGGCGCGGCTGCTGGACGAACCCTGGTTCGCGCAGCCGCCACCCAAGAGCACCGGCCGCGAGCAGTTCCATCTGGACTGGGTGGATGCGCGTCTGAGCGGGCACGAGCGGCCGCAGGACGTGCAGGCCAGCTTGCTCGAACTCAGCGCGATCACCATCGCCGAGGCCTTGCGCGCGCATCAGCCGGCGACCCGCCGGGTGCTGGCCTGCGGCGGCGGCGTACGCAATCGCGCCCTGCTCGAACGGCTGGCGGTGCACCTGCCCGGCGTCGCGATCGAGTCGACCGCGGCCTATGGCCTGGACCCGGACTTCGTCGAAGCCATGGGCTTCGCCTGGCTGGCGCGGCAGACCCTGGCCGGGTTGCCCGGCAATCTGCCCAGCGTGACCGGTGCGCGTGGTCTGCGGGTATTGGGAACGGTGCATCCGGCGGCTTGAGTGGGGCTTGCGACCCAAACGAGGTTCTTCCGCTCATGGGCTTGCGTGCACAATCCGGGCCTGCGACGGGCCGTGGAAGGTCGCGGTCGCGGCTTGCGCCGCTCCTACCCCGCGCGCCGAACAGGCTCCTGTAGGAGCGGCGCAAGCCGCGACCGCGGCACCGCATCCACCTCGTCACCCCCACGCGGCTACACCACCAGCCCCGAAGATCGGCTCAAGCCGAATCGTTGCGGGGGCGGAATTCTTCCAGCAATTCCAGGCTGCTCAGATCGGGACCGGTCACGCGCTTGGCCGGGGCGTCCTTGGGGTCGGCGCGGCCGATCAAGGAGAAGCCAGGGTCGCTGGGAATCCCTTCGAGCGCCGCGATCGCCTCCTGCAGGGCGCCGGCGTCGTTATCGCTGAAACGACCGACCATTTCCGCCTCGACCACGAACAATCCGCTCTCGAGCAGGTGCAGGGCCGTGCGCTGCAAACTCCAGCCGCGCGTCTCCGCGACCCGGCGCAGGCGGTCGGACAAGACGGGGTCCAAGTTGTGCAGGATGATGTCGGTCACTTGTTAACAAATTGCACCGTTCGCGTGTCGTTCGCAACACAAAAGTGGCGAAAACACGTTCAGGAACGTCACTGCCGCTCTCGTCCGCACAGCGCGGGCGCCCCTGCGAGCGGCAGGCTCAACTCGGCGCCGACTGTACCAGCGGCGGCTTGCGCACGGCCAGCACGATGCACAGCAGCAGCGCCGGAATGCCGATCAGCGCGGTGCCGACGAAGAACAGCGCATAGGCATCGAGCAGGCTGTGGTCGACCGCCAGACGCTCGACCGCGACCCCGGACATGCCCTTGAGGAACTTGCCCGGCAGGGCATAGAAGGAACTCAGCAGAGCGTACTGGGTGGCGGTGTAGCCGACATTGGTCAGGCTGGACATATAGCCGACCAGGGCCACGCCGGCGAAGCCGTTGCTGAAATTGTCGATCGCCATGACCACCGCGAACACGGTCGGATCGCCGCCGTGCATGGCCAGGTAGGCGAAGGCCAGGTTGGAGCCCGGACCCAGCACCGCGCCGGCCAGCAGCACCGGCACGAAGCCGAACCGCACCGCGCCCACGCCGGCCGCGGCGATGCCGACGATGGTGGCGATCAAGCCGATCGAGCCGCGCACCGCACCGACGGTTTCCTTAGCCATGCCCAGATCGGCGTAGAACGGATTGGCCATCGGCCCGAACACGAAATCCGGCAGGCGGTACAGGCTGATCGCCACCAGCATCAACAGCGCCCATTGGCCGTGGGTGCGCAGGAACATCAACAGCGGGCCGACCACCGCATCGAAGAAGCGCAGCAGCGGGCGCACCAGCGGACGCGACCAAGTCGCCTCGGGCACCGGCCGGCCGTCGTTGGATCGCCGCAACAGCAACCAGACCGCCAGCGGCACGCCCGCCGCGAACACGGCGTCGCGATAGTTCCAGTCGACATCCCACAGGTTGTGCGCGACGACCAGATAAGCCAACGCGAGCGCGCCGATCAGCAGCGCGGCCAGCCAGCGCAGCACCATCGCGTCGGACACGCCGAGCTTTTCCTCGGCCGGGTCCACGATCTCGAGCACGGCCTCGGCGGCGGCCGCGCGGGTCTCGCGCGCCAGCAACACCGCCACCACGCCCAGGCTCAGCAGCAGCGCCATGATCTCGTAGGAAACCACCCAGCCCACTCGCGCGGCCAGGATCAGGATCAGCGAATCGGTGACCAGCAGCGCCGCGCGATAACCCAACAAGCCACTGGCGGTAAGCAGGCTCTGTTGCTCCGCATTCTCCGCACTCTCAATGCGCCAAGCATCGATGACGATGTCCTGCGTCGCCGACGCGAACGCCACCACCAGCGCCAGCACGCCGAACACCAACAAGTGATTCAGCGCCACGCCGCCCAACACCAGTTGCCCTTTCTGCGGCTCGACCAGGGCCATGCCGAGCAAGGCCGCGCTGGCGACCAACTGCGACAACAGCATCCAGCCGCGACGCCGGCCCAGCCAGCGCCCCAGCAACGGCGCGTCGAGCTTGTCGACCAGCGGCGCCCACAGGAATTTCAGCGAGTACGCCAGGCCGACCCAGGACAGAAAACCGATCGTCGACAACTCGATCGCGTTCTCGCGCATCCAGAAACCCAGGGTGTTGCCGACCAGATAAAGCGGAATGCCCGAGCTGAAGCCGAGCAACAACATCACCAGGACCTTGCGCTCGCTCAGATTGGCCAGCACCAACCGCCAGCCGGTGCGCGCCGGCTTCGCCGCCGCGCCTGCAACCGAGGCGCCGGCCTCAGAGGTCATAGTCGACGGTGAACGGCGCGTGGTCGGAGAACCTCGGTGCTTTCAGGATCGAGCAGCCGCGCAATTTGTCGCGCAGGTTCGGGGTGGCGAGCTGGTAGTCGATCCGCCAACCCACGTCGTTGGCGCGCGCCGCGCCGCGATTGCTCCACCAGGTGTAATCCTGGCCCTCGGCGCGCAGCGCGCGGTAGGTGTCGATCCAGCCGGTGTCGTCGCCGCACACACCGTTGATCCAGTCGCGTTCGGGCGGCAGGCAGCCGGAGTTCTTCTGATTGCTGGTCCAGTTCTTGATGTCCAGGCGGCTGCGCACGATGTTCCAGTCGCCGCACAGCACGTACTGTCGGCCGCTGGCCAGCCATTCGTCCAGAATCGGCTTGAGCCAGTCCATGACTTCGAACTTGAAGCCCTGGCGCAGCTCGCCGGAAGAACCCGATGGGATATAGAACGAAACCACGCTGAGGTTGCCGAAGCGCGCTTCGATGTAGCGGCCCTCGTCGTCGAACGGCGCCCAGCCCAGTGCGGTGCGCACCTCGTCGGGTTCGCGCTTGGCGTAGATCGCCACGCCGCTGTAGCCCTTCTTGGTGATCGCGTCGCGAAAGAAGGCCCGGTAGCCGTCGGGCAGGAAGGCCGGACCGGCGAGCTGATGCTCCTGGGCCTTGGTCTCCTGCACGCACAGCACGTCGGCGTTCTGGGTCTTGAACCAGTCGAAGAAACCTTTGGTCGCCGCCGAGCGCAGGCCGTTGGCGTTGAAGCTGATGATGCGCATGCGCGCTCCGGGACACGAAGTGCGCACGATCATAGCAACGGCCGGGCGCCGGGTATCATGCCGGACATGACCGTAGCGACCGACAGCCCAGGCCGGGCGCCCCGCCCCGCCGCAGCGCCCGTGAGCGTGAGCGTGGTGTCGCCGATGCTGGCGCCGGCGGTGCGCGCGCTGCAGGTCGCGCCGGAGCAGTTGCAGTTCGTCGGCGACACCGCCTACAACCTGGACCAGACCCGGTTGGACCCGAACAGCGAAGCCATGGCGGTATTGGCCGGCGAGCGCGTGGTCGGCTTCTACCGGTTGGATTTCAGCGTCGCCGCGATCGCCGGACGACCGCTGGGCGAGCCCAGCGTCGGCCTGCGCGCCTACGTGATCGACCGGCGCGAGCAGGGCCGCGGCTACGGCAGCGCGGCGATGCTGGCCTGCGCCGAAGATCTGCGCCGCCGCTACCCCGACCGCCGCCTGCTGGCGCTGACCGTCAACGTGCGCAACCGCTCGGCTTACGGGGCCTACCTCAAGGCCGGGTTCGCCGACACCGGCGAGCTCTACCACGGCGGTTCGGCCGGTCCGCAGCACCTGATGCTGCTGCGGCTGGCGCCCTCCTCCTCCTCCCCCGACCATCCGCTGCCATGACCGACCACCGCACCCGCTTCCTGCAACTCGCGCTCCAGGCCGACGCCCTGCGCTTCGGCGAGTTCACCCTCAAATCCGGCCGGGTCAGCCCGTACTTCTTCAATGCCGGGCGCTTCGATTCCGGGGCGATGCTGGCGGGATTGGCCAGTTGCTATGCGGATGCGATCCAGGCCCATGGCCTGGACTTCGACCTGCTGTTCGGCCCGGCCTACAAGGGCATTCCGCTGGCGACCGCGCTGGGCTGCGAGTACGCGCGCCGCGGTCGCGACTTGCCGCTGGCGTTCAATCGCAAGGAGGCCAAGAGCCATGGCGAGGGCGGCCAGCTGATCGGCGCGCCGCTGGCCGGGCACCGGGTGCTGATCGTCGACGACGTGATCACCGCCGGCACCGCGATCCGCGAAGCCCTGGGTCTGATCGGCGAGGCCGGCGGCACCGTGGCCGGCATCGTCATCGCGCTGGACCGCCAGGAAGCCGTGGACCCTGAACAATCCCGACGCTCGGCGGCAGAAACTGTCGCAAACGAGCACCATCTTCCGGTGATCGCGATCGCCACCCTCGACGATCTGCTGAGCTTCACCGGCGAAAGCACGGAGTTTTCCAACCAGCGCGAGCGGCTGCTAGCCTACCGTTCGGCCTACGGGCGCAGCGCGGAAGGCTGAACGCGTCGCGCCATGCAGGCCCCGCGCCGCCATCGCGTGGCGCGGACCCGCATCGAAACGTGATGTACCGCACATAGAGGAGGCAGACCATGGCCCGACTCTTGCGTCATGCCTTGCCGACAGAACCTTCGGTTCGCCGGCGAGAACGCGACATGAAAGCACTTCACAGATTGTTGGCCGGCGCGGTGCTGTTCGCGCTCGTCGCGCCGCTCGCGCTCGCCCAGGACGCCACGAAGAAGAAGCTGTACTGCTGGAACGAAGCCGGCCGCAAGGTCTGCGGCGACGCCCTGCCGGCGCACGCGGTGGACAGCGCGCGCACCGAGATCAGCGCCAAGAGCGGGTTGGCCACCGCCCGGGTCGACCGGGCGCTGACCGCCGAGGAACGCGTCGCCGCGCTGGACGCCGAACGCGCCGCCCGCCGCGAGGCCCTGGCCGAGGAGGCGCGCAAGCGCCGCGACCGCGCCATGGCCGAGTCGTATGCGACCGAACAGGATCTGCGCAAGTCCTTCCAGGAGCGGATCGTGCTGCTGGAAGAGACGGTCAAGGCCTCGCAGCTCGGCATCGAGGGCCGCCGTCAGACTCTGCTGAGCCTGCTGCGCAAGGCCGGCGAAGCCGAGTTGAGCAACAAGCCGGTCGGCAAGGTGTTGGCCGACAACATCCGCAACCAGCACGACGAGCTGCTGCATCAGCAGGAATCGCTCAAGGAGCAGCTGCTCGAACGCAGCAGCGCCGACCAGGACTTGGCGACGGCGCTGGAGCGGTATCACGTGCTGAAGTCGGCCAAGCCGGGGCGGGGTTGAGTGGGGCCCCGGGCTTAGGGGCTTAGGGCTGAGATCGCCGGTTCCTACCGTCATTCCCGCGAAGGCGGGAATCC
Source organism: Lysobacter sp. CA199 (assembly GCF_052078715.1). Classification (NCBI taxonomy): domain Bacteria; kingdom Pseudomonadati; phylum Pseudomonadota; class Gammaproteobacteria; order Lysobacterales; family Lysobacteraceae; genus Lysobacter; species Lysobacter sp. CA199. The sequence goes on from NZ_JBQJIL010000024.1 coordinate 9,900, forward strand.
AGGGACTTTCGTGCGAGAGCGCCTGAAGTCTCTGGATTCCCGCCTTCGCGGGAATGACGGGCTGGAGAGATGGCGCTGAAGCCTCTAGATGTTCGGCTCCGCCGAAGTAAAGCAGAATCCGCCTTCGCGGGAATGACGGCCTGGGCAGACGACGCCGGAGACTCTGCGCTTTAACGAGCATCGCAGCATCGGCCCCGCCAACAAAAAACGCCGCGGCAAGCCGCGGCGTTTTTGCATTCGCAGATCGACTTCGCCGATCAGAACGGCAACGCCAAATCCGGCTTGATCGCATGCAACTGGACGCGGAACGCGGCCTGGATGCGCTCCATCGCCTCGTGGGTGTCGGCGTCGAAACGCATCACCAGGACCGGCGTGGTGTTGGAGGCGCGCACCAGGCCCCAGCCGTCGGGGAAGTCCACCCGCAAGCCGTCGATGGTCGACAGGCGCGCGCCTTCGAACGAGGCCTGCTCGCGGAAACGCTCGACGAAGCTGTGCGGGTCGCCGTCGGGCGCGTCGACTTTGATTTCCGCGGTCGAGATGCCGTTGGGCAGTGCGTTGAGCGTCTCGGTCGGGGTCTGCGGCTGCGCGGCCAGGATCTCCAGCAGGCGCGCGGCCGCGTAGATGCCGTCGTCGAAGCCGTACCAGCGCTCCTTGAAGAAGAAGTGGCCGCTCATCTCGCCGGCCAGTTCGGCGTCGGTCTCGCGCATCTTGGCCTTGATCAGCGAATGGCCGGTCTTCCACATCAACGGGCTGCCGCCGTGGCGCAGGATATGTCCCGGCAGTCGGCCGGTGCACTTGACGTCGTAGATGATCATCGCGCCCGGGTTGCGCTCGAGCACATCGGCGGCGAACAGCATCAGCAGGCGGTCGGGGAAGATGTTCTGACCGTCGCGGGTGACCACGCCGAGGCGGTCGCCGTCGCCGTCGAAGGCGATGCCCAGGTCCGCGTCCAGGCGCGCGACCATCTTGATCAGGTCGACCAGATTGTGCGGCTCGCTCGGATCGGGATGGTGGTTGGGGAATTCGCCGTCGATCTCGCAGAACAGCGGCGTGACCTCGGCGCCGATCGCGGCCAGCACGCGCGGGCCGATGTCGCCGGCCACGCCGTTGCCGGCATCGACCACCACCTTGAGCGGACGGTCGATCTGGATGTCGGAGGCGATGCGCTGGACGTAGTCCTCGGAAATATCGCGCGGCGTCAGCGTGCCCGGTTCGGCGGCGGTGTGCAGGCGGCCGGCGACGATGCGCTGGTACAGATCGGTGATGGTGGCGCCCGACAGAGTCTCGCCGCCGATCACGATCTTGAAACCGTTGTAGTCCGGCGGGTTGTGGCTGCCGGTGACCGACACGCACGAACCGGCACGCAAGTGATACGCACCGAAGTAGATCACCGGAGTCGGCGCCATGCCGATGTCGATGACGTTGCGGCCGGCCTTGCGCAGGCCTGCGATCAGGCCTTCGATCATCGCCGGACCCGACAGGCGGCCGTCGCGGCCGACCACGATCTCGGTCAGGCCTTGGTCGTGCATCGCCGAGCCGATGGCATGGCCGATCATCTGGGCCACGCCGGGATCCAGGGTCTGGCCGACCACGCCGCGGATGTCGTAGGCACGAAAGATGCCGCCGTCGATGGCCACGGCTCGGGGCGCGGCGCTGGGAGTGTTTTCGCTCACGTGTCCATTCATATCGAGGGGGGAAGCGAGCATGGTCTCAGCCAGCGTCTGAACCGGACCTTCTTCCGACACCGGCTCGACCCCGCCGAAGCGTTGACGCAGACGGACCAGCACGAACGCCAGCACCCCCAGCAGGACCGCGGCGATGAAGCACGGCAGCGCACCCAGGCCGAACGGGCCGCCGGCGATATCGGGCACGGCCGCGGCGACGCGCAGGTCGCTGCCCGGGATCTGAGCCGCCATCGCCTCGGCGCCGTTGTTGAGCGCGGTGTCGCCCCGCTCTACCACGTTGAAGCCGCCCTGGCGCAGGGCCATGTAGCTGCTGCCGGCGACGTCGGCCTTCTCGATGCCGTCGCTGATGCGCTGCAGCGGCAGTTGCACGTAGGCCACGCCGACCAGTCGTTCCTCGACCCGCGCCGGCGCGGCCAGCGCCAGCACCGACTTGCCTGCTTCGCGCACGATCGCCGCCATCGGCTTGTCGGCGACGATCGCCGCCTCCATCGCGCCCAGCCGGCCGTAGCCGCTCTGGGGCAGATTCTCGTAATCCAGACTCAGATCGGGTGGCAGCACCACGCCGGCGCTGGCGCCGGACCAGCCGCGGGTCAGCTCCGCGGATGCGGTCTTGAAGTCGCCGGCCTTCAGCGCTGCCTGCATCGGCGCGCCCTCCAGGCGATCGCGCAGCTGCTTATGCTCCACGCCGAGCGCTTCGTGGGCGCTGGTCACCGCAGCGTCGCGCTCGCGCATCAGATCGCTGCGGCGCGAGGCGTCCAGGTGCTGCTGCACGCCGGCCCAGCCCATCCACAACGCCAACACGCCGCACAGCAAGGCCGCCGGCAACAATACGGGCTTGAGTTGCGCCGCCGATACCTGCGGCTTTTCGAACTTCACATCCACCATACCCAGAGCCCTTCCCCAGTTCTGTCTCGTGTCGCCGGCGCCATCGTCGCGAAAGACGATGCCGGCCAGTCTGCCCTGTCGCGTACGACGCGTACCGTCGACTGCGCCTCGCGACGCGGATCGCGACGTGCGACGCCGTCCGCGGATTCTCAGCTAGATGAATCCCTAGCACGATGCATGCCAGCTGCCTCCCCCAAGGCAACGGGCCGCGCCCGGCAAGCCGGGCTCAACGCACGCCGGTATGGCCGAAGCCGCCCTCGCCGCGCTCGCTGGACTGGAACTGCTCGACCACCTGCAGGGTCGCCCGGACGATCGGCAGCACCATCAACTGGGCGATCCGATCGCCCGGCTGAATCGTAAAAGCCTCGCGGCCGCGATTCCACACGCTGATCAGCAGCGGGCCCTGGTAATCGGCGTCGATCAGGCCGGTGCCGTTGCCGAGCACGATGCCGTGTTTGTGACCCAGGCCCGAACGCGGCAGGATCACTGCGCAAAGGGTCGGGTCGCCCAGATGGATCGCCAGCCCCGAGGGCACCAGCGCCGCGTCGCCCGGATGCAGCACCAGCGATTGATCCAGCGCCGCGCGCAAGTCCAGGCCGGCGCTGGCCGGCGTGGCGTAACTGGGCAGCGGCCATTGCTCGCCGAAACGCGGGTCCAGGATTTTCAGTTCGAGGGTGTGGTTCATCGGATCGAGTGGGTCCAGACACAGAGACGAAAGAAAACAAAGCGCGACGTTGCGACGGCCGCCACCGGCCGATGCCGGCGCGACGGCGGTTCAGCCCGGCGCGGCGGCGTCCAAGGCCACGATCCGCTGCCTGAGCTCGGCCTCGCCGGCCATGAACCGATTGACGTCGTACACCACATAGACCGAGCCCCGGTTCGGCGCGCTCTCGAAGCCGATCGCCGGCAACACTTTTTCGTGCCGGTGAAGCGCGCGCACAACTCGATGGCAATACGTTTTCGCCGGGCCCTTGGGGCCCTGCACGGCGGCGAAGCCATCGCGGATGACGGCGTGGACCGCGTCGAGCACGTCGTCGGTGGTGACGAATATCTTCATCGGCGGCCGGTTCGATCCATGTGTTCGGTCACTCAGGCCGGCCAACGCGTCAGGATCAGGTCGAGCAGTTGGTCGGCCAACTGGGTCTTCGGCGCCGGGCCGAGCGCGCGTTCGCCGTCGGTCCAGTACACGGTCAGTGCGTTGTCGTCGCTCTCGAAGCCGCTGCCGGACACGCCGACGCGATTGGCGGCGATCAGGTCGACGCGCTTTTTCTCCAGCTTGCCACGCGCGTAGAACTCCACGTCGTGGGTCTCGGCGGCGAAACCGACCACCAGGGTCGGGCGCTGCGCGTGCACGGCCACTTCGGCCAGGATGTCGGGCGTGCGCACCAGTTGCAGGGTGAGCTGCTCTTCTTTCTTCTTGATCTTGCCCGGGGCGACCTGGGCCGGCGCATAGTCGGCCACCGCGGCCGCGCCGATATAGGCATCGGCCGGCAGCGCGGCGATCACCGCCTCGCGCATCTGCCGCGCCGAGCGCACGTCCACGCGCTCCACGTCGGCGGGCGTGGCCAGCGAGACCGGTCCGGCGACCAGCACCACCTGGGCGCCACGGCGCGCGGCGGCCTCGGCGACCGCGAAACCCATCTTGCCGCTGCTGCGATTGCCGATGAAACGCACCGGATCGATGTCCTCATAGGTCGGCCCGGCGCTCACCACGATACGGCGGCCGGCGAGGCTGGCGCCGCTCATGCGTTCACCTGCGCCAGCGCGGCGACAATTTCGAGCGGTTCCAGCAGACGGCCGGGGCCGGATTCGGGTTCGGCCATGCGGCCTGAGGCCGGGCCGAGGAAACTCACGCCGCGACTGCGCAAGGTGGCGACGTTGGCCTGGGTGGCCGGATGGCCCCACATGCGGTGATTCATCGCCGGGGCCACGGTTACCGGCGCCTCGGAGGCCAGGCACAAGGTGCTGATCAGATCGTCGGCGAAGCCGTGGGCGAGCTTGGCGATCATGTCGGCGGTGGCCGGCGCGATCACGATTCGCTGCGCCCAGCGCGCCAGTTCGAGATGTCCCATCGCCAACTCGGCGGCCTCGTCCCACAGCGAAGTCCGCACTGGGTGGCCGGACAGCGCCTGGAAGGTCGCCGGACCGACGAAGCGGGTCGCGTTTTCGGTCATCGCCACGCGCACCTGAGCGCCGGCGTCCTGGAGGCGGCGCACCAGATCGGCGGCCTTGTAGGCGGCGATGCCGCCGCACACGCACAGCAAGATGCGTTGGGCGTGCAGCGGCTGGGTTGAGTCTTGCGCCATGTTCGGCCGGGCTCGCTGGTTGCTTCGTACTGGATTGCTTGGTCAAGGCAGGGCGCGCGCGGACCGGGCCGCGGATCGCTGGCTGCAGGGTCCGACGCAGCGCGTGATGCGATCGCGACGGCGCCCGGCAAATCCCTACCCCCGTTCGCGTCACTAGCTTACCCGATGCACCCGTCCGCCCCGATCCCCGCCACGGCGGCCGCGCTTGCACGATACGGCCATGAGAATCCACGAATGGCCCAGCGCGGAAAGGCCGCGCGAAAAACTCCTCGCCCACGGCAGCGGCTCGTTGTCGGATGCCGAACTGCTGGCGCTGATTCTGGGCTCGGGCCTGCGCGGCTTCGATGCGGTCGGCACCGCGCGCCAGTTGCTGGCCGAGCACGGCCCCTTGCGCGACCTGCTCGAACACCCGCCGGCCAAGCTGATGCGCATGCGCGGCATCGGCGCGGCGCGCGCGTGCACCCTCAAGGCGGCGCTCGAACTGGCCGCGCGCTGCCAGTTGGCCGAACTCGAGCGCGGCGCGGCGCTGACCGATCCCGACGCGGCCGGCCGCTACTTCGCACAGCGCCTGCGCGGACTGTCGCACGAGGTATTCGCGGCGATGTTCCTCAACACCCGCCACCGCGTGATCGGCTTCGAGGAGATGTTCCACGGCACCATCGACGGCGCCGAAGTGCACCCGCGCGAGGTGGTGCGGCGCGCCTTGCAGCGCAACGCGGCGGCGGTGATCGTCGGCCACAACCACCCCAGCGGCAACGCCGAGCCCAGCCAGGACGACCGCAACGTGACCCTGCGGCTCAAACAGGCGCTGGAACTGGTCGAGGTCCGCCTGCTCGATCATTTCGTGGTCGGCGACGGCAAACCGGTGTCGATGGCGGCGCGCGGCTGGGTGTGAGGCAGGGCGGGGAATGGGGAACAAGGGGAACGGGGAAGGGTTGGTTGCGTAAGAGGCCGGGGCATAGCCGGCGCCCGCGGCCCCTTTATTTTCGGTCCTCGATCGCTGCGGTCCCGCCGCGCAATCGCCTGGGAACCAGGTAAAATGCGCGGTTCCGTAATGCCCTGCGAATTCCTGTGAAAGCCACCCTTAACGCGCTAGTCGCGCAGGCCATCGACGCCTTGCGCGCCGCCGGCACCGTCCCGGCCGACCTTCCGACGCCCGATTACGTGATCGAGCGTCCCAAGAACCGCGGCCAGGGCGACTTCTCGACCAACGCCGCGATGCTGCTGGCCAAGCCGGCGCGCAGCAATCCGCGCGAAATCGCGCAGAAGCTGCTCGACGCGCTGCCGGCCAGCGCCGACGTCGCCAAGGTCGAAATCGCGGGGCCGGGCTTCATCAACTTCTATATCGACGAAGCGGCCTGGCGCCGCCAGCTCGGCGAGGTCTTCGCCCAGGGCGCCAACTACGGGCGCAACCGCGACGGCGGCGGCCGCCGCGCCGGGGTGGAATACGTCTCGGCCAATCCGACCGGCCCGCTGCATGTCGGCCACGGCCGCGCCGCGGTGATCGGCGACTGCATCGCGCGCGCGCTTCAAGCCAACGGCTGGGACGTGGCGCGCGAGTTCTACTACAACGACGCCGGCGTGCAGATCAACAACCTGGCCATCTCCACCCAGTTGCGCGCGCGCGGCCTCGCGCCGGGCGATGAGGGCTGGCCGGAGAACGCCTACAACGGCGACTACATCGCCGACGTGGCGCGCGCTTATCTCGACGGCGCCACGGTCGAGTTCGAAAACCATTCCGTCACCGGCAAGGGCGACATCGACGATCTCGATGCGATCCGCCAGTTCGCCGTGGCCTATCTGCGCCGCGAGCAGAACGAGGACCTGGCCGCCTACGGCGTGAGCTTCGACGTGTACTTCCTGGAAAGCTCGCTGTATGAGCAGGACAAGGTGGAAGAGACCGTGCGCGAGCTGATCGCCCACGGCCACACCTACGAGGAAGGCGGCGCGTTGTGGCTGCGCTCGACCGATTTCGGCGACGACAAAGACCGCGTCATGCGCAAGTCCGACGGCACCTATACCTATTTCGTGCCGGACGTGGCCTATCACCTGAGCAAGTGGCAGCGCGGCTACGAGCGCGCGATCACCGAGCTCGGCTCGGATCATCATGGTTCGCTCGCGCGCGTGCACGCCGGCCTGCAGGCGCTCGATGCCGGCATCCCGAAAGGCTGGCCGGAGTACGTGCTGCACCAGATGGTCACGGTGATGCGCGGCGGCGAGGAAGTGAAACTGTCCAAGCGCGCCGGCAGTTACTTGACCCTGCGCGATCTGATCGAAGAAGCCGGCCGCGACGCGGTGCGCTGGTTCCTGATCGCGCGCAAGCCCGATTCGCAGCTCACCTTCGACATCGATCTGGCGCGCTCGCAGTCGCTGGACAATCCGGTCTACTACGTCCAGGTCTCGCATGCGCGCATGCACGGCCTGATGCGCCAGCTGGCCGAACGCGGACTGTCCTACGACCAGGCCGATGGCCTGGCCCAGGCGCTGGACCTGAACGACGTCGCCGCGCACGAGCTGATCGTGACCCTGCTGCGCTATCCCGACGTGGTCGCCGCGGCCGGGCGCGACCTGGAACCGCACCAGATCGCGGTTTATCTGCTGGAATTGGCGCAGACCTTCCAGACGTATTACAACGACCACCAGTTCCTGGTCGACGACGCCCCGGTGCGCCACGCGCGACTGGTGTTGGCGATGGCGACCCGCCAGGTCCTGGCGAACGGTCTGGAGCTATTGGGGATCAAAGCCCCGGAGGTGATGTAAGTGGCAGCACGACGCGGAAAATCGCAGGCCAAGCGCAACAACCAGAACAACGACAGCCTGCCCGGCTGGGCCTGGGGCGTGCTCGGCCTGTTGCTGGGAGTCGTGGTGATCCTGGTCGCCCCGAAGTTCCTCAAATCCGACGGCGGCGGCGACGGCTTCTTCCGTCCGCAGCCCAATCCCGACGCGCAGCCGGCCGCGGCGACCGCCGATGAAGAGTCGGTGGCGCCGGAAGGCAACAACGGCGCCAAGCCGGCCGCCGGCGGGTCCGACGCCAAGGCGCCGAAGGCCGGCAAGAACGACAAAGAAGGCACCGACTACGCCTTCTACGACCTGCTGCCGGGCAAGGAGGTGGAGATGAGCGACGCCGAAATCGCCGCCACAGAAGCCGCCGAAGAACAGCGCCGCGCCGCCCAGCAGAAGAAGACGCCGGCCGGGACCGCTGCAACCGTCCCGGCGACCGCCACCGCGCCGGCCACGGCCAGCCTGCCCAAGCCGGTCGACACCATCGCCCCGACGCAACCGCCGGTCCAGGTCGCCAGCGCCACGTCGCCGGCGAACCCGGCCACGACCAAGTCGCCGGCCTTGACCGCGACCCAGGGCCCAGCCCCGACCGCTCCGGCCGCGGCGGCCACCGCGACGGCCGCCGCCAACGACAACACCCCCTACGTGCTTCAGGCCGGCGCCTTCCAGGCCTCCGGCCAGGCCGAGGAGATGAAGGCCAAGATCGCGATGCTCGGCCTGGGGGCGCGGGTGGAATCGGCGCAGATCGGCGGCAAGACGGTCTACCGGGTGCGGATGGGGCCGTACGGCACCGCCGGCGACCTGGCCGACGCCAAGCGCAAGCTCGCCGACGGCGGCCTGCCGGGAATGGCGATCAAGGTGCAGTAAGCCGCCCTCTCGCCTGCGCGACAGCTCATGAAGGCCGGGCCGACAGCCCGGCCTTTTTGTTGCCTATCGGATCACCTGGATCGATCAACCGGGCGTATCGAAAAGCGTCGGGCCTGAAGGCCCTCCCACAAGAGCGCTCCGCCTGTGATGCGCATGCCACCGACCCGGCTTTTGTGGGAGAACTTTCGGGCCCGGCGTTTTCGTTTCCGGCCGCGACGGCCGACCGGAAGCGATCCGCCCCAAGCCGCCGCACGAAGGCTTCGACGAAACCCCGCCCGACCGCCACCGCGCGACGCCGCCGGGCGATGCAACCCGGACGCCCGATTTCGTGCAACCGCGCGTCGGCCCGGTGCTGCCTTCCGACCGGGTCGGCGGCGGCAGCGCGACGCCGGTCACCCTGCGTCGCGGCGGCCAGCCATTAGACTCCGCCGGCTGATAGAAGTCGTTGGGGATGGGATGGACAAGCGCATTCTTCTGGGCTGCCTGAGCGCAGCAGCCATGTTGTTGCTGTTCGGATTGTTCACCAAGCTGCTCGGCTTGGACGCCCGCCAGGCGATCGATACTGGCGCCGGCGCGATCCCCTTGATCGATGTGTTCGCCGCGTTGATCGCCATGGCCATCGGCGGCGCGATCGCGCAACACGCGCACTTCCGCTGGATCGCCCTGCTGCTGATGGTGCTGATGTGGGCCTTGACCTTGTTCGCGGTGGTGTCGATGGCGCTGCCCGACAGTCCGCTGCCGATGCGTACGATGGTCGGCGCGTTGAAGTTCAACGCCGTGGCCATCGTCCTGACCCTGGTCGCCGCGTTCGCCGGCGCCCTGCTGGGCCAACGGCTCGGCGAGCGGCTCGGCCGCCCGCGCGACGGACTCTCGATGCGCTGAGCCGTTCGCCGGGCGTCTGCGCGAACGTCGGTCCTACCGCGTCCGCATTGCCGGCCCCGAAACGAAAAACGGCGGCATCCGCATCGGATGCCGCCGTCGCCGATCGCTTGAACGCCCGCGTATCGCCACGCCGCCGCAGCGACTCTCCGCGGCCCGCATTGCTCAGGCCGCGTCGCTCTCCACCGCCGCGCGCGCGCGCTTGAGCGCGATCAATGCCGAAGTATCGGCCTCGCCGTAGCCGCGCTCAATCAGTTCGGCGTAATCGGCCGCGGCCTGATCGATGGTGTTGGTGCGTATGCCGCTGTCGCGGGCGATACCCTGGACGATGCGCAGATCCTTGAGCATGTGCAGACACTTGAAACCCGGTGCGAACTCGTCGCGCAGCATGGTCAAGCCGCGTTTGTCGAGGAACCAATTGCTGGCAGCGCCGGCCATCAGCGTCGACAACAGGCGCTCGGGCTCCAGGCCCAGCTTTTCGCCGAGCGCCAGGCCTTCGCAGACCGCTTCGTTGATGCCCGCGACCAGAATCTGATTGATCGCCTTGGTCGCCTGGCCCGCGCCGGTGATGCCCATGTGGGTGATGCGCGCGGCGTAGCTGCCGACCACCTCGCTGACCCGTTCGAGCTGCGCCGCGTCGCCGCCGACCATGATCGACAGCTTGCCGTTGCGCGCGCCCTCCACGCCGCCGGACACCGGCGCGTCGAGGAAACCGATGTCGTGCACGGCCAGCATCGCCGCGGCGCGACGCGCGGTTTCGATCGAGACGGTGGAGTGATCGACCACGATCGCGCCGGGCTTGAGCACCTCGGCCAACGCGGCCACGTTCTCCAGCACGTCCGCGTCGAGCGACACGCACAGGATCACCACGTCGCAATCGGCGAAGTTGGCCGCCGAGCGCGCCGAGCGCACTTCCAATTCCGACGCCAACGCGTCGGCCTTGGCCTGGGTGCGGTTGCCGACCGCGGTCAGCACTCCTTTGCCATGCACGTAACGCGCCATCGGCGCGCCCATTGCTCCCAGACCGATCACCCCTGCTTTCATTTCGACCTTCTGCCCGTTCGGGCGTTAAGTGTTACCCAACCATGATGCGGCATCGCCGCGCCGAGCGCGCGACCGATATCGCGAACCGGGCCGCTCGTTCGCGACCGGGCCGATCGCGCGACGACGCGCTTGCGCCCGTCCGCGACCGTGAATCCCCTGTTTATCTTGCCCCGGCGCCAGTGCCCGCCACGTTTCATCAACGCCGCGAGGCCGGCCGCGTGAGCCGGCGAGCGCCCAGCGGCCTCAGCGGGCGCTCAGGCGGCCTGCCATTCGTACACATCGATCCGCGACGAACCCGTGAGGTGCAGCGGGTCGCCGAACGCCAGCACCCGCGCCTCGTCCAAGTCGCTGGCGCGCAGCACGTAGGCGCCGCCGCTTTTGTCGGAAAAGCCGCCGGCCAGCTCCAGCCGGCCCTGCTCGCGCAGGGCGTCGAGGAATTCGCGATGCGGCCCGATCTGATCGGTATCGAACTGCGGCAGGCGCATGGCCATGACCAGGTAACGATTCATAAGTCCCGTTTGCCTGCTCAAGCCAAGGGCGCGTCGCTGAGATAGGTATAACCGGTCAGACCGGTTTCCAGGGCCTCGTTCAAACGCTGCGCCTCGTCGGCCGGCAGATCCGCCGCGGCGACCTTGCCGCGATACGACGCGCGCAGATCCTCGAGCTTGTAGCCCACGTAATCGAGCATGACGTCGGTGGTATCGCCGCGGCGCTGCTGCGCCAGGCGATAACCGTCGCCGTCGACCCGCACTTCCACCGCGTCGGTGTCGCCGAAAAGATTGTGGATGTCGCCGAGAATTTCCTGGTACGCACCGACCAGGAAGAAACCCAGCCGGTAGCTCTCGCCGGGCTTGAGCGCGTGCAGCGGCAGCGAGCTGTCCAGGCCCTCGGTTTCCACGTAGGTGTCGATCTTGCCGTCCGAATCGCAGGTCAGATCGGCGATCACGCCGCGCCGGTCCGGCACTTCGTTCAAGCGCTCGATCGGCGCGATCGGGAACACCTGATCGATCGCCCACACGTCCGGCATCGACTCGAACACGCTGAAGTTGACGAAGTACTTGTCGACCAGGCGCTCGTTGAGTTCGTCGAGCAAATCGCGATGGCTCTTCTCGCCCACGTCCAGGCGTGCGCGCACCGCGTGGGCGATGGCGTAGAACAGATCGTCGATGCGCGCGCGCTGGGTCAGATCGATCTGGCCCAGCGCGTACAGCGACAGACCTTCGCCGTGGTGGTGCTGGGCTTCGTGGAACAGCTCTACCGCCGGACGCAGGTCGAGCTCGTCGTGGATCTCGCGCAGATGGCGGATCACCGCCGGCTCGTCCTCGTGCAAGGGCGGCACGCGGCCTTCCGGCGCTTCCTCGATTTCCGAAACGTTGGCGACCAGCACCGCGTGGTGCGCGGTCATCGCGCGGCCGCATTCGGTGACGATGCGCGGCGGGGTCAGGCCGTATTCCTGGCACGCTTCCGCCAGAGGTTGAACAATATTCGACGCGTACTGGTTGACGCCGTAATTGATCGAGCAATAGCTGCGCGAACGGGTGCCTTCGTAATCGATGCCCAGGCCGCCGCCGACGTCCATGTAGCGCACGTTGGCGCCGAGCTTGGACAGTTCGACGAAGTAGCGCGTGGCCTCGCGCATGCCGTTGGCGATGTCGCGCACGTTGGATATCTGCGAGCCCATGTGGAAATGCAGCAGGCCCAGGCAGTCCTGCAGGCCGTTGTCGCGCAACTGCTTCCACAGGTCCAGCACCTGGCGCGGGCTCAGGCCGAACTTGGCCTTGTCGCCGCCGCTGTTCTGCCACTTGCCCGCGCCCAGCGAGGCCAGCCGCATGCGCACGCCCAGGCCCGGCTTGACGCCCAGCGCCTTGGCTTCCTCGAACACCAACTGCAGCTCGGACGGCTTCTCGACGACGATGTAGGTTTCCATGCCGAGCTTGCGCCCGATCAAGGCCAGGCGGATGTACTCGCGGTCCTTGTAGCCGTTGCAGACGATCAACCCGCCCGGCCGGCTCAGGGCCAGCACCGCCATCAATTCAGGTTTGCTGCCCGCTTCCAGGCCGAAGCCCTCGCCGGCGTGCGAAGCCAAGGTGCCGGCCACGCCCTGGTGCTGATTGACCTTGATCGGATAGACCGCGGTGTAGCCGCCGGGGTAATCCCAGTCCTGCATGGCCTGGGCGAACGCGCTCTGCAGCTTGCCCAGGCGGTCGCCGAGGATGTCCGGGAAACGCACCAGCATCGGCAGCTTGGCGCCGGCCGCGCGCGCGGCGTCGACCACCTCCGGCAGCGCCACGGTCGGCCCGCGCTCGCCGCGCGGCTTGACCACGATGCGGCCGGCGCCGTCGATATCGAAGTAGCCTTCGGACCAATGCGGGATCGAATAGGTCTTGCGGGCCTGATCGAGCGACCAGTCGGACATCGGCGCGTTTTCCGGAACAGTGTGGGGAAGGCGCATTCTACAGGCCGCGTTCGGCAGGGGGGCGCCGATCACCGGGGTTGATCGCGCGCCGCGCGCGGCTTTGCGGCCGGATCGGCAAAATCGCCCGCCGGAAGGCTGCCGCGCGACGTAGGTTCATATCGGTCCGCTACAATCCGCGCCCCAAGCCCGGCCCACGCCGGGTGCCGCCGGCCGGGCCCGCCCGCGCCCCAACCCCTGGCTGGCCGACCCAGCGATATCGTCTTTAGAGGAGCAAGCGCATGACTGTTGAAGCCAAGTGGCATTACGAGAACTTCGAGCCGACCGGCTCGTCCATCGGCTATCGCATCACCCGCAAGCTCGATGAGGTGCAATCGCCGTTCCAGAAGATCGAGATCTACGAGACGACCGACTGGGGCAACCTGATGCTGATCGACGGCGCGGTCATGCTGACCACGCGCGACAACTTCCTCTACCACGAGATGATGTCGCACCCGGCGCTGTTCACCCACGCCGCGCCCAAGAACGTGGTCATCATCGGCGGCGGCGACTGCGGCACGCTGCGCGAAGTGCTCAAGCACGACGGCGTGGTCGAGGCGGTGCAGTGCGACATCGACGAGCAAGTCACGCGCATGGCCGAGAAGTGGTTCCCGGAGCTGTGCGACCGCAATGACGATCCGCGCGCGCAGCTGTTGTTCGACGACGGCATCGCCTACATGGCCAATCGCCCAGCGAACAGCGTCGACATCGTCATCGTCGACTCGACCGACCCGGTCGGCCCGGCCGAAGGCCTGTTCAACAAGGCCTTCTACGAAAGCTGCTTCCGCGCTCTGCGCGAGGACGGCATCCTGGTCCAGCAGTCCGAATCGCCGCTGATGCTGCTCAAGCTGATCCAGGAAATGCGCGGCGAGATGGGCAAGGCCGGTTTCAAGACCTTCAAGACCCTGCCGTTCCCGCAGCCGTGCTACCCGACCGGCTGGTGGAGCTGCACGCTGGCGCGCAAGGCCGGCGGTTTCGAATTCCGCGAAGCCGACGCCAAGGCCAAGACCTTCGACAACAAGTACTACAACGCCGGCATCCACCACGGCGCGCTGTCAACGCCGGCGTTCGTGGCGCAGGCGCTGGGCGAGTAAATCGCCCGCGTCCGCCGCTCACGAGAAGCCCCGCAACTGCGGGGCTTTTTTATCGAAGTCCGACTGCAGGAGCGGCGCGAGCCGCGACCAACCGAAGCGACGCACGCAAGCGACATAACCGAAGGTACGAAACCACCAGGCGCGCATTCAACCGTGAGGCGATATCGCTTCGTCCACAGCGCGGTATTGAACCTCTTCGGTTAGTCGCGGCTCGCGCCGCTCCTACAGGGGGCTATCCGAACAGCTTCGCCGCACCGACGTTGAGCGCATAGCCGCCCACCGTCAGCACGCCGAACAACACCGCCGCCAGCACCATCGGCTTGGCGCCGGCCTGCTTGATCGCGCCGACGTGGGTACGCAGCCCCAGCGCGGCCATCGCCATCGCCAGCAGCACGGTGTCGATCTGGATGATCGCCGTCTTCCATGGCGCCGGCAGCAGATGCAGCGAATTGATCCCGCTGACCGCGACGAACAACAACGCGAACCACGGAATCACGATCTTCGACTTCGCTCCGCCCTCGCCCGCCGGCGCGCCCATGCGCGAAGACAGGATCAGCAGGAACGGCGCCAGCAGCATCACCCGCAGCATCTTCTCGATCACCGCCGCCGACGCGGCCGACTCGCCGATCGCGCGTCCTGCCACCACCACCTGGGCGACTTCGTGAATGGTCGAACCGGCGTACACGCCGTACGCGTGCTCGCTCATCCCCAAGTACGGATACAGCCACGGGTACACGAACATGCCGACCGTGCCGAACACCACCACGGTGGCGACCGCGACCGACACCTTGTGGACCTGGCCGCGCACCACCGGCTCGGTCGCCATCACCGCGGCCGCGCCGCAGATCGCGCTGCCGGCGCCGATCAGCATCGAGGTCTCACGGTCGAGCTTCAGCCATGAGGTACCCAGCCAGGTCGCCAGGCCGAACACGCCACTCACAACGACCACGTCGATCGCCAGGCCGGCGAACCCCACCCCGGCGATCTCCTGAAACGTCACCCGGAAGCCGTACAGCACGATGCCGGCGCGCAGCAGCGTGCTCTTGCAGAAGTCGACGCCGCTGCCGGCGGCGGGCGCGACCGAGGGAAACACCGTGTTGCCGATCGCGATGCCGAGCACGATGGCCAGGGTCAGCGCACTGAGCCCGAACGACTGCAGCGCCGGCAGCGAGGCCAGCCCCATCGCCACCGCGGCGATCGCCGCGGCCAACCCCAGGCCGTGCCAGAACCCGCGCTGCCGGTGGACGCCCTGGGGCGCGGCGGGAGCGGGGACGGCGGAAGCCGGCGAGATCGGGTTCAGGGCGGACACGGGGCAAGGACTCGGTGGCGGAATGGCGGCAAGGTAGGCCCGCGCATTCGGGGAGTCCAATACATATAATTCAACTATCCATGAGCTGGACTCATAGCATGAACCTGCACCTGCTGCGCGTATTCCTGACCGTAGTCGAGCAACAGGGGTTCTCGCGCGCGGCCGAGACCTTGTTCGTCAGCCAGTCGGCGGTGTCCAAGGCGGTGCGCGAGCTGGAACACCAGCTCGACCTGCCGCTGATCGAGCGCACCGGCAACGACGGCAAGGCGGTGCGCGACGGCGTGGGCGGCATCGCCCTGACCGAACACGGGCGCGCGGTGTTCGAACACGCGCGTGCGATCTTCGCCCTGGAGCGCATCGCCATCGAGGACGTGCGCGACCGGGTCGAGCTGCGCCAGGGCCGGCTGCGCATCGGCGCCAGCACGACCGTCGCCGCGTACTGGCTGCCGCAGCAGCTCGGCCCGTTCGTGCGCCGCCATCCGGCGCTGGCGACCGAGTTGATCGTCGGCAACACCGAGCAGATCAGCCGCGCGGTGATCGATTGCGCGGTCGACGTCGGCTTCGTCGAAGGTTCGGTCGACGACCCGCGCATCGACGCGAACCTGTGGCGCAGCGAGCCGCTGCGCTTGATCGCATCGGCCGACAACCCGCTCGGCGCGCGCCGGCGCGCGTCGATCGCCGAGTTGGGCCGGCAGACCTGGCTGCTGCGCGAGCACGGCTCGGGCACGCGTCAGGCGGCGCAATCGCTGTTCGCCGCGCGCGGCATCGAACCGGCGCGGGTGATCGAAATCGGCAGCAACGAAGCCATCGCGCGCGCGGTCGCTGCCGGCGCCGGCATCGCCCTGCTGCCGGCCACCGTGGTCGCCGACCTGATCACCATGCAGCGGGTGCGCCCGCTCGCGCTCAGCGACGAGGATGCACTGAGCCGTCCGCTGTACCGGCTGGAACTGGTCAACCGCCCGCGCGCGCCGGCGCTGCAGGCGTTCTTGGACGAAGACGAGTAAGCGCAGGCCGCGCCGTGTTTGAATCCTTGCCGGACCTCGGTCGGGGCTGAAGCACCCTCCCACAAAATGCTTCGTACTTGCGACAGGCCGCGCAGCCTGCGAGGTCTTTTGTGGGAGGGCGCTTCAGCCCCGACCGCGAACCAGCCGATTGCAGCGCAATCGGCACCTACGCGCAGATCCGACGCTAGCCATTCGGCACCGCAGACTACAGCGCGTCGCCGTCGATCTCGCCGGTACGGATCCGCACCGCGCGCTCCAGATCCCACACGAAGATCTTGCCGTCGCCGATCTTGCCGGTGCCGGCGGCCTTCATGATCGCTTCGACCACGGTGTCCACCTGATCGTCGGTCACCGCGACCTCCAGCTTGATCTTGGGCAGAAAGTCGACCACGTACTCGGCGCCGCGGTACAACTCGGTATGACCCTTCTGGCGACCGAAGCCCTTGACCTCGGTGGCGGTGATGCCGGCCACGCCGGCCTCGGCCAGCGCCTCGCGCACATCGTCGAGCTTGAACGGCTTGATCACCGCCATGACCATCTTCATTCGTCTGTCTCCGCACCGCCTGTCGATTCGCGCGCAGGATAGCGCGCCGCCGGTCCGCGACCTAGCCGGCGCCGACACGGCGGTCGCGCCGGACCAACCGTACCGAATCGGGTCGCATCGAATCCAGGCGGACCGCCGGTCGGACGGCGTTCACACCGCCTGCGCGGCCGGCGTTGGACGATCTTGCAACGCCGAATGAAGTACCGCGGCGCGCGCGGCCGAGAACGCTTGCGGGCTTCGGCGGCGCCGTGATGTAGTGACCGCGTCATCCACTTCGGACTTTTCCGACAGCGCGCCACGGCCCCAGCCGACGGTGTCGCACCGGTCCGGCGGTCAAGCTGACCCCAACACCGGAGGAGCTTTCTCTACATGATCGACCTGAACCATATCGACGACCTCGCCCGCCGCCTCAGCTCGCTGGTCCCGCCGGGCCTGCGCGAGGGCCGCGAGGAAATGCAGCAAAACTTCAAGTCCGTGCTGCAGACCGGACTGGCCAAGCTCGACCTGGTCACCCGCGAGGAGTTCGAAGTGCAACGCGCCGTGCTGCTGCGCACGCGCGAGAAACTGGACGAACTGCAACGCGCCGTCGCCGAGCTCGAAGCCCAGCTCGACGACGCCTCCACGCCCCAGCACTGAGTCGCCCGCCATGAACCTGGCGCTCGTGCACAGCCGTGCGCGATCGGGGGTCCATGCGCCCGCGGTCCGGGTCGAGGTGCACCTGAGCGGCGGTTTGCCGAGCATGTCCATCGTCGGCCTGCCCGAGGCGGCGGTGCGCGAAGCCAAGGATCGGGTGCGCGCGGCGATCCAATGCGCGCAGTTCGAATTCCCGCAGCGGCGCATCACCGTCAACTTGGCG
Source organism: Lysobacter sp. CA199 (assembly GCF_052078715.1). Classification (NCBI taxonomy): domain Bacteria; kingdom Pseudomonadati; phylum Pseudomonadota; class Gammaproteobacteria; order Lysobacterales; family Lysobacteraceae; genus Lysobacter; species Lysobacter sp. CA199. Next base: position 27,606 of record NZ_JBQJIL010000024.1, read on the forward strand.
CCGGCCGATCTGCCCAAGGACGGCGGCCGCTACGACCTGGCCATCGCGCTCGGCATCCTCGCCGCCAGCGGACAGATTCCGCTGGAACCGCTGGCCGACGGCGAATTCCTCGGCGAGCTCGGCCTGACCGGCGAGCTGCGCGCGATCGACGGTGTGTTGCCGGCCGCACTCGCCGCCGCGCAAGCCGGACGCCGCTTGATCGTGCCGGTGGGCAACGGCGCTGAAGCCGCGTTGTCGGGGCAAGTGGAAGCGCGCGTGGGACGCACCCTGCTCGAAGTCTGCGCGATGCTGTGCGGCCACAAACCATTGCCGCTGGCCGTCGCTCCGCCGCTGCTACGCGTGCCCGGTCCGGACATGCTCGACGTGCGCGGCCAGGCGCAGGCGCGGCGCGCGTTGGAAATCGCCGCGGCCGGCGGCCATCACCTGCTACTGATCGGCCCGCCCGGCTGCGGCAAGACCTTGCTGGCCTCGCGCCTGCCGGGACTGCTGCCCGAAGCGAGCGAGATCGAGGCACTGGAGACCGCGGCGATCGCCTCGGTCAGCCGCGCCGCGCATGCCCAGGGCCTGGATCCGGCGCGTTGGCGCGAGCGTCCGTTCCGCGCGCCGCACCACACCGCCAGCGCGGTCGCCCTGGTCGGCGGCGGCTGTCAATGCCATCTATAGGGGCGACACTCCACTTATAGAAGCGACTGCGATAGATTTGCGCTAGGTAAGGGCCAAGCCAGACTCTTTACATGGACTTTAAAGAGTTCCCGAAAGGGAATGACTTCT
>NZ_JBQJIL010000025.1:0-16496 GCF_052078715.1 Lysobacter sp. CA199
CTGTCAATGCCATCTATAGGGGCGACACTCCACTTATAGAAGCGACTGCGATAGATTTGCGCTAGGTAAGGGCCAAGCCAGACTCTTTACATGGACTTTAAAGAGTTCCCGAAAGGGAATGACTTCTGGATGATCAAGTGGATCGATGGTTATCGGCAAGCCCATAAGCTGAGCCGATCGCCGGCTGTTGATGTGCTTTTTCAGCAAGTTACAGCCCAGCACCCCGCGGACATTCGCCGCCTCGACGCTCCTCGCCTTCTCCGCAAGCCTGTCCAGCGTGAGGGTGAGCGGATATATCAGCTCGCCCAGATCCACGTAGGCTCACTTCCGTATGTTCGTATCGGCCAAGTGTTCCGCGAGAAGGAACTTGTTGGCACGCTGCCTCTCCGAAGCCAGAGGGTCACATTGACCAACGGCGAAGCGTCAGCAAGATCTGTCTCCTGTGCGGACGAGCTACCAAGACCAAGTGACTGGGAATGGCCGTTTCGAGTGTTGAATCCCTCGCAATTCGAGCTCCCTAGAGAACTATGGCGATCCAGATGTCTACTTTACCGGGACGAGGATCTGAATGCCGACATTGTTATTCCCAGAACACTGATCGAGCAGACCTTCTATTTTCCCCACACCGAAATTGCCAATGCGTTCGCCTGCGGCCCGTGGGATCACATTAAGCATGGCCTGATCTATCTCGGTGAAATGGAGTCTGGCCTCAAAACGGGGATTGATCCGGAGACTGGGGCTTGGAATATCATCATTGAAACCAAGGTTTTGGACCAGTACGCGCCGCTAATGGCCCTGTTCCACTTCGACGGCTACGCTGAGCGCTGCGCTCGATCACTGTATGGCCATGCGCTCCAGGATAGGGGTAGCGATGCGTGGGCACCTTGGTACGCGAGCGGCAAGATCCCATTCGAGCGATCGGTCAGTCTGAATCTCAGAGGGCACTGGCTGCAGTATGTGGAGCGCAAAGGTTCGCGCACCTTCCTTGCCACTCATATCGAAAGCTGCAATTGGCCCTCCCACCTACCCGCAATTCAGTTCGAGCGTCGCAACAGTGGCGCTGGTAGTGAGGAACCCATAAAAACCCTGGAATCCCGCCCGTACAGCGAGCGGCAATCGAGTCGACGCGGACCGGATGGGACCCTCCTTTCATCAATGAACAACGCTTCGACAGCGTCAGAAGCTCATGCCTACGAAGGTATCGGCTTGTCGTGGGATAACGGACTTCGAGTCACTAAGCTCACCAAACGCAGCAGCAAGCAATACGACAAGGGCAACCCATTCAGTACTAACGCCGAACCCAGGGAGCAGGAATCAACCGGCGCCTCCACCAGCGAGTCCAGTGCTGACCACAAAGCGTTGATGGAGAGCCGGCAGATGGCGAGCGCCCATCATTTCTCATACTTGCTTGCCAATCTGGAGGCCCTGAGAAATGAAGGAGCTATTGAACACTTTTTCTTAGTCGAGCCTACGTCCGGATCGGCCCGCGCCGACCGCTCGGGCATCACTTGCTGGAACTTTCTAGACGACCGCATGCGCCGCACAGGGCGCACTCCTGGGCGCGGATGGATCATTCTTAACCCAGCATCGAAGCGCAACACTCGGCATCCGAGACTTACTCCACGCGCTGCACTGGTCGTTGAAATTCGGATGCGCGGGGTGGATCTTCTTTGGTTCGAAATTGAGCGGCGAGAAACCGAATCCGGTATGTGCTCGCCAGCATTGATCGAACCGCCTGCAGGCGGGCTTGAGGAAATCGTCGATCACTGCCTCCAGGCAATTGCTTTGGCGCAAGGACGCGCGGTGCGAGAAGTGATCTCGACTATGGCTGCTGACTATCCACCAATGCGATGCGATTTCTACCAGCACACCTATGTGCGCGCGCAGAAGAAAACAGATGTGAAAGATGAGTTCACGGTCAACGGCCTGAGCGCGGAGAGTATCAAGAGCTTTTTGCAGCGCTGCACTCAGAGACCAATTTTGGCGGCAAAGGGCAGCGAGCAGGATTAGCTTATCCGCCGCGTTCAACTCAATTCGAAGCAACATGCATCATCACAGGGAAGGGGAATGCAATGTCAGGATCAAGTGGAAGTGGCTACGGTGGTGGTTTTGAGAGTGCTACCCCATCTTGCGAGAATTTGGTGATCAACACTCAGATCAGCTCTCCCAAGATGCAGGTCATTCAGGGAGTTACCGTTGGAACAATTCTAGACGTCGCTATCGAGGTGGCGGGGACCATCTCCGTGGTCGTAGTCCGATACAACGGACATACCGCAGGCGGTGTGGCCTCCCCCAATGTGCAACGGCTACGTGAGTGTATTCAGCAAGGAACCGTTTATCACGCCAAAGTGACTGCAGTGAATGGCCCTCAGGTCAATGTCCGGATCGCAGCAGTATGAGCAAAGCAAATCTGATAACGGTCGTTGGCGGGATTTATCGCGAACTGTGCATGCATCCTCGTTGGGACGCATATGTTGGTTCTGGGGGCCGTGCAGCGCTTGCGTTGGCGACGATGGACGTGCCGGTAGAACTGCACGCCTATGCGGATGAGTCAGCAGCAGAAAATTTTGCCTACCAAGCAGCCTTGACAACGATCAGCCTACACATCACAACCATTCCGGTAACCCCGGGATTTCACTACACACATGGGCTGTCGGTGCCTGCAATCTATGGTCGCGACCAACAGAACCCTCCCATCTGCGTGCACACATCGAAAGCGCTGCGCTTCGGCATGATCGAAGGCGACGCGATCATTCACGCGGAGCGAGCGGTCTATGATCCACAGAATGCAGTAGACCCCCAACCATTCTCGGCCAATGGTTCGACGGCAGATGAATTAGCCTTGGTTCTCAATAGGCACGAAGCCCACCTGTTTCTTGGACAAGACACCACCGACGATGACGAGGCAGTTGCACGCACCCTTGCTGAGAAGCAAAACGCTGCGGTGGTCATCATTAAGCGGGGGCCACGCGGCGCCTTAGTCTTTGACCGCGGCACGGTCAGCACAGTTCCAGCGTACCGAACCCGGCGCGTTTGGAAGATCGGCTCCGGCGACAATTTCGCTGCCCAATTCGCAGGCGCTTGGCTACACGATGGGCTTTCGGCGCATGAAGCAGCCAACCAGGCATCCCTCGCAACTGCCTACTTCTGCGAGCATGGCGGAAGTTACGCTTCACGAGCTGCCTTGAGTGAGTTTAAGCGCCCGCCTATAGATGTAAGTCCAGACTGGTGCCGGGGCGAGAGGCCAAAAGTGTATTTGGCTGGTCCGTTCTTTAATCTGCCGCAACTATGGTTGGTCGAGCAAGCTCGCACCACGCTGATCGATATGGGGCTGAATGTATTCTCGCCCTATCACGATGTAGGCCATGGCTCGGCCGAGGACGTCGTGGAGAAGGATCTTGAAGCGATCCGGAGCACCACGCTCTTGCTGGCCCTTGTGGATGGCCTTGATGCTGGAACGATCTATGAGACCGGCTATGCACGTGCCATCAACCACCCAGTGGTCGTCTACAGCGAGTGTGAGCACTCTGAAGATCGGAAAATGATGGAGGGATCCGGCTGCATCATGACAGACGACTTCGTTTCGGCGATCTACCACACTGTTTGGGAGGCAGCGCGTGTCTGACGCAATCCTTCTCTCTGGTGGTATGGACTCTATCGCGCTTGCCTACTGGAAAAGACCCACGGCGGCTTTCACCCTCGACTACGGACAGCTTGCCGCGGAAGCCGAAATTGAGGCCTCCGATGCTTTGGCTCGCGAGTTAGGCATGGATCACCATGTCATCAGGATCAATATGCGAGCCTTGGGTTCTGGCGATATGGCGGGTTCAAATGCCGATCACCACGCTCCTGCTTCGGACTGGTGGCCTTATCGCAACCAAATGCTGGTAACGCTTGCTGCCATGAAAGCCGTTTCCCTTGGAGTGAAACAGCTCATGCTCGGCACGGTCACCAGCGATCAAACACACCTAGACGGAACTCTGGAGTTCATCAACAAGCTAGACGCTCTGCTGGCATACCAAGAAGGTGGGCTGCGAGTGACTGCGCCGGCCATCGCCATGTCCACCAGTGAACTCATTCTCACCTCAAAGATTCCGCGCTCGTTGATAGCACTGGCGCACAGTTGCCATAAAGCTAACGTGTCCTGTGGGCAATGCCGAGGTTGCAACAAGTACTTCGAGACCATGGAACAGCTCAATTATGTCGCTATTGAGCACGCCTGATCCCCAACCTAGGCCCCTGGCCTCGACATACTCACCGTTCGTCTGGCCGGTAAGTAGCACTGTGGATTTGGAGCCAGGCTCGGCCCCCCTCATCACAGATGTGGCGGCGCTGTGGTCCGAACGCCGCTCCCACGTTGACGGCACTCATCCAGACTTGGCCGAAGTTGGCTTCATTCTGTGGCATGTAGGCCGCACCCTCGCTACTGCTCCTTCACCATACGGCTTTCAGATGGAACGACGTCCTGTTCCGTCAGCAGGCGCTCTCCACCCTGTGCACATCCTCGTACAGCTTCCGCAAACTTCATCCTGGGCCAGATACAACCCTCAACATCATCGTCTAGACGTAATCGGCGACGGCAGTCGATCTCTAGACGGGCTTCTGGAACACGCGGCCTTGGTTGCAGAGCACAAGCCAGGAGTCTATTTGGCTTTCGTCGGTGAGCCCGGCCGCCTAGCTGCCAAGTACGAAAACCATGAATCTCTGCTCTGGCGTGACGCCGGTATTTTGCAAGGCAATATCTGCCTTGCTGCTCAAGCACATGGACTCGCTGCATGCTTGCTCGGTGTGACTGGACATTACTGGACTAGCCGCTTAGCGCAGCAAGGACAATTGGTGGGCGTGGGGCTTGCTCGCATCTACGCTCGGGCGTGATGGCGCATGACGCCGTTTGAAGCTGCTCTCTGGTAGCTCGCGCAGGATGCTTTCAACCGTAGCGCGTGATCGCGCCATCTCGAGCCAAATCACCGCATCGAGCTCTGAAGGCTTCACATCCATCGCCTGACTGAAGTCCAGGAACTGCTGCTCCAGTTGGAGATAATGGCGTTCAACCGTGAGCTCTGAATCCAGAAAACCAGCTAACACACCCGCGCGTAGGATATGAATGTCGAGTATCGCCACATCATCGGCGTCCAGCCAATTGCGTGCAATCCATGAAGCGGTTTTGTAACCGATGCCAGGGACTGAGATCATCCAATCGCGCAGCAGACGGCCTGCCGATGGCGCAGACTCTCTAGCCACCTTCAGCAGTGCCGCAGCAAGATATCGGGCCTTCTGCGCCGCAAAGCGATAGCGCACCTGGCGTCCGCCAGAAAGCATCGGCTCACTCAGCCACTGCCGCAAGTTTTGCTCATCCGGCGGATCGCCTGCAAACGCGCCCTTCTGCTTGAGATGCTCAAAGGCAGCCAAGCCAATACTGGCGGGGATTCCGTGGCCGCCCAACAGACAGGCGCCTATTTCCTCGCGCAAGGTCGTTCCTAGCTTGTAGCGGATCGTCTGCGATTCAATGCGGCGAGCAATGACTTGGTAAGCCCAGTAGGCAGGCGTAGGGAATGCGTCAACACGCCCCCAATGTACGCCCGGAAGAATCTCAGCGTCCTGTGCAGGCAACTCGATACTGACTTGAGCATTCGCCAGCATTACGCAGGCACGTTGCATAAGACCTCCTCAATAGACCCGTAAGTCTCACTCATCCAGCGCATGAACTCGGCGCGCTCGGCTGCCGGCATCGCATGTACTCGGCGACGAATGGTCGCTTGCCTACGCTGAATCTGCTGTCGCTCTCGGAAGTTCGCACCCAGATATCGCGCATCGTGAAGAACGCTTGGCTCAGCGTAATTCATCCATACCGATTCCTGTCGTACATCAACATGCGTCTTAGCATCGAACGTGATACGCCGCCATCCGTTCAGCATGTCGCTGTAAAGATCGCTTTCGTAGCCCGAAATCATGACTGCGCACGGCAGAGTACGCAGCAGTTCGAGCAAGGCCACATGATCAGCATCCGAGTAATCGCAACGATAGATACGATCACGGCGTCGCGTTTCCGGGAGATATGGTGGATCCACATAGACAAGCTCACCGCCAGTGAAACAAAACTGGCTTAGATATTTATGTGCGTCTCCATGTACCAGCTCCAGATTAGGAAGCAGGATGTCGTTCCAGCACCGCAGGGTTATCGGATCCAAGTCGATGCCAATGTTACGCGTGGCCGGACGCTTGTTCCGCATCACTGCACCACCACCGAGATGTGACTCGATGTACACCTCATGCGTCGGCATGAGGTTGATCAGGTGCTGGAAGCACTTACCTTTTCCGCCCGGATATCGCATTCGACGAAGCATCGTCGAAACTGACGATGATGTCAAGCAAGCTGGCCCAGCTTAGGCCGCTGCTAGCTTCACACTCACGCAAGCTCTCATATCACTAACAATTTCGGATTGGCTCATGAAGAGGCCACTCAGTGCGCCGCAAAGCCAGTGCTCAGGAGAACAATCCCTCCGGTATGCTCGGGGGGAGAAAATAGCGTTCTTGGGGCGACGTCATGCGGCTTGAAACCATCTCGGTCCGAAATTTTCGGCTTCTGCGTCGACTAACTATCAATTTAGCCGACCAAAAAACAACGACAATTCTCGTCGGACCGAATAACAGCGGGAAGACATCCGTAATGGATGCGCTTCGTCTGTTTACGAAACCCAGGGCTTCGGAAGGTGAAGCCGGAGCGAAGATGGCGGGTATCACCTTCCACGACCTCTCACAGCTTCGTCATCGGGACTTCAAGCGGATAGAGGCTGCACTGCCTGGGCTGGCCAAGCCTGAGGACAAGTACGAGCTCGTTCGCCGCCTAGCACCTCGCATGCGGCTCGATCTCACATTCTCATATGAAGATGATCCTGTCGACCTAGTTGCTGCCACCCAATTACTCATGGATCTGTCGCCCGGCAACAGTAGCGTTCGCATCCGGATCGAATACGCGCTCGACAATGCGAAAAAGCTTATCGACGATTTTCAGGCGCGCCCAATCGTCAATCAAACACTTTGCGAATTTCTCAGAGACTCATTCCGGGCTTATTTCAGTCGAACTTATTTTAAGGTCTCGCAGGACGGCAAGGAGGCTGAAAAACTTGAAGACGGGAAGATACTGAAACGACTTCTTAGGATCGATGTCGTTCCAGCCCAGCGCCATGTAGACGACGACGACAACGCCCGATCAGCCAAGCTCTCCAAGCTCTTGCATGACCACTATACGAAGTTCTATAAGACAAACGACGCTGCCGGATATCAGGTGATTGAAGACGCGCTTCGCGACAGCGCCGCTGACTTGACCACAAAATACGGCGCTGCCTTCGGTCGACTCACGACCAGGCTTCAAAACTTCGGTTATCCGCAGGGCCAAGCTGCCCCAGACCTTCGTGTCCGAGCGGAGATGAGTGCGGAAACAATCTATCGCGACAACGCACGGATCTTCTACGCCAGCCAGCACGCTGGAAAACAGGGAGTCGTAGAGGAGTTCGAGCTACCCGAGAAGTACAATGGCCTCGGCTACAAGAATCTTATATATATCGTCTTACAACTGGAGTCCTTCCGAGCAGCCTTGGAGGCTGTACCCGACGAGCGACCTCGCGTCCACATCATTGCTATCGAAGAGCCGGAAGCCCATCTGCACCCGCAGATGCAAACGGTTTTCATCAGCGAGATCTCACGAGCCCTCGAAAGCGACGGCGGCGCAACCGCTCAGGTGATTCTCTCCACCCATTCATCACACATGATCGCGCAATCCGCTTTTGAACCGGTGCGCTATTTCCGTCGAGCCGGGCGTCGGGTCATCGTCAAAGATTTGTCAAAGCTGCCGCTTCCACCCAAAGCGCCCGAAATCTTAGACTTCCTGCGTAGATACATCAAACTCACTCATTGCGACTTGTTCTTCGCTGACAAAGCCATACTGGTAGAGGGCCAAGTGGAGCGCCTTCTTCTCCCGTTGATGATCGAGAAGTGCGCGACTAAGGCTGGGTTCGAAGACTTAGCCAGCCAGTACATCAGCATCTCGGAGGTCGGCGGAGCTTACGCCCACAAGTTCAAGCCTTTGTTGGAGTTCCTAGGAATCCCGACACTGATTGTCACCGACTTCGATGCCGTTGATAACGATTCCAAGACGTGTCCTGTCGCTGGCGGAACTGCAACGACCAACGCATGCCTTAAGAGCTGGCTTCCAAAAAAGACCACTGTAGCGGATCTCCTTGCCGCTTCCGATGCGGACAAGACTGAGGGGCGTATCCGGGTTGCCTATCAAGTAGCTGAAAACGGGCATTGTGGCCGATCGTTTGAGGAGGCTTTCATCTACGCGAACGTGGCCTGGCTGGCGGCGAACCACGCCAAGCTGAATGCAACATCGGATGTGGTGGCGAAGTCGGTTGCGACCGGCCTTCCAGCTGAAGGCTTCAACCTGAGCGGCAAACTCGGGAAGGTAGATTTCGCGCTCGATCTCATGGCCGAATCCGGCTGGACCACGCCAAAATATATTCAAGATGGCCTGGAGTGGTTAGCGAAACAAGGGGCCTCCTGATGACTCTGGCTGACCAAAAGATTTTGGAGTGCCTTGAGGGGAGAATGAGCTTCCTAATTGATGCCGGTGCGGGCTCAGGGAAGACTTCCTCTCTGATTGGAGCGCTCGATTACATTCGCGGCCCAGAGCGGAAGGCACTCGTTAAAGACGGCCAAAGCGTTGCGTGCATCACGTTCACGAATGTCGCGAAGAACGAGATTATTGAGCGGACAGATCACGATCCACTCTTCAGCGTTACCACCATCCACGACTTCCTGTGGGAGGCAATCAAGAACTTCCAGAAAGAGCTACGTGCGGCACTTGTCACCTTCAATCATGAGCTGCCAGCGAAGAGCCGGCGTCGGGTTGAAGGCACAGAACTTGCTGCTGCTATGAAAAGCAAGCCGCCGATCAGCTACTCCGAACGTGGCGCGAATTTTCTCGAAGGCCGCATCTATCACGACGACCTTCTAGGCGTAGCCGAGGTGATGTTCCGGTGCCACCCTATGCTGACGAAGGTCGTAGCGGCCAGATTCCCTTTCATCTTCGTGGACGAGTACCAGGACACCCATGCCCATGTGATATCGATTTTGATGGATTACCTCATCAAAGCTGAAGCACCACCGCTTATCGGCTTCTTCGGCGACAAGATGCAGAGCATCTATCCCGAAGGAATCGGGGAGCTTTCGGCCGACCATCAAGCCGCGTTAGTCACTATCAAAAAAGATGAGAACTATCGCTGCTCCGAGACGGTGATCGACGTGCTGAACAAGATTCGTAACGATATCAAGCAAGTTCCATCGGGCGATAACGTTAAGGGAGCAGCCGTCTATGTGAATCTTGCGGGAATCAACCCAGAAGCCGACATTACTCGCGCAGCATTGGACAAGGCGAAAGCTAACCTAGGTATCGAAATCCTCGGCGAGTTGAAGGTGCTTTTCCTTACGCACAGACTGATCGCCCGGAAGGCTGGATATGAGGCTCTCTGGAGCGCCTACAATGATCGCGGGAGTTTCGCTAAAGACAGCTTCCAGTCTGGTGATGACCCCATTGCTGCTTTCCTCACCAGGAAAGTCGATACGGTCATTGAGGCTTGGCGCAGTCGAAAAGTGGGTCGGACAATCGCCCTAATCAGCGAACGCAAAAAGCCTTTTGCATCCCAGGATGAGAAGGAAAAGATCAGAAAGGCCTTGGATGAGCTTCTCAAGCTGGCTGATGGCGGAGCGTCGCTGGGCGATGTGCTTAGACATATCGACAAGACAGCACTGCTGCCTTTATTGGATGACCTCAGCATCGCACTGTCTGGGAAGTTTGAAGCCGTTGAGGAGGGTTCGTCGGCCGCCAAGCATCAGACGCTTCTAACGACGCTGCTGGATATTCCATACCGAGAGGTCAGCATCTACCGAGCGGTTCTCCAATCGAATCTCCCTTACTCAACGAAACATGGCGTGAAGGGAGACCAGTTCAAAAACGTCCTCGTGATTCTTGACGACGCCGGAGCTAACTGGAACCAATACTCTTTTGGCAACTTGCTCGGGGGCGCAGACAGCAGCGACAGCCGCCTCCAACGGTCTCGAAATCTATTTTATGTCTGCTGCTCGCGCGCCCAGGACACCTTGATCGTCGCGAACTTAGGCCACTCAGATAAGAGCAAGCTTGACGAACTGTTTGGTGTGGATGCAGTCGCGATCTGAGCAAACCTTGTTGAACCATCAGCATGGATTCTCAATGCTTTTGAGCCGAGCCTTTTGGTAACGCTTTGGAGTCGAATATGCAAGGCGATATCTGCGGCTCGAAATGTCGGCAACAAGCAGCTTTCTATCGGCGAAGCACTACAGGACAACCCTATGTCGTCGGAGGGCCAATCCCCGCGTTTTTCGAGGCACGTTGCATCCAGATCGTTACGAGCTCTTGCATCTGCGCCGGCACCCGCACAGATTCAATTTCGTCAGACAAGTAGATGTCTTTTTCTTGCGTGTGAATCGACCATGCGTTAGACCCCATACGCTTGATCGTGAAGCCAAACGCTTTTGCTATTATTCTCTGCAGCATCGCCACAGGCGCGTTCTTCACGCCAATCTGGTTGACCTTTACCAAAAGCACTGATAACTCACGAACCGTGCGCGGCTCGCGGCGCTTCTGAGTTGCCCGGGGCGGCATTTTGATATCCCAATTTAGCGCTGTTCGGCAAAATGTCAGCCAGCGGAAGAGGCTGGCCCTGGCGCCTGGATGCTTGCGCAAGAACCATCGCAGCTGCTCCTCGCTGCAGGGCCGGCCTTCGGCGAGCCCTTCGGCCTGACACAACTGACTAGCGGCCGTGAGATACAGACGGATCGTCCGAGTCGGCGTGACCTGATGCTCAAGCCAGTCCACGTATTGTTTCAATAGCGCCCCAGACGTCGTGTTCCGCACAGCAATCAGCTTTTCAGCGATTCGGCTGCGTTCGACTTGCTCTTGCTTAGCGCCCTCGTCCAGCGCGACGCCAGCGTGTATCTCCAGGAATCGAACTGGAAGCACATGCTTGCGCAGTTCGGCGACGCTGAAGTTCTGCAGGAGCCCGTCACCCTGTAGCGTCCGCGCGTCCGCGACGGCCGCGTCCAGGCGAATAAAGAATGGGAAGTGGGCAGCAAACGTATTAGCAAGGTTCGGCTTTTTAGGTTGCTCGCCCAGCAGCCACTGTCCGAATTGCATATAAGCAATCCTCGCCCAGTCCCGTTCCAGTGCGAGGACCTGAACTGCCCCATCACGCTTAATCCGCTCGGCATTCAAGCAGGCAGTGCATTTGCCATGGCCACTCCCTGCGATGTGTACCCCACAAGCCGGGCAGGCATGGATTTGCGCAGCACCAGGCGTGCAGGCCCCACAATGTGGCTTACCCGTTTCCAGCAGCCCTGCCACCGGACGATAACGCCGGCAGACGGCGCAACTGCGATGGGTAAGCTTATTCCGGCACGCATTGCAGATTTTCTCGTTGACCCCAATGCTCGGGGCCCGCGACAGGTGCACGCTCTCTATGCCACACCAAGCGCACGGCTCGGGCTCCAAGAAGTAAGGCGCGCAAGAGCCGCAGACCGGGCGCCCATCGATCACACGAGCAGCTCTCCACGCAGGACGCTCGCAACGCAGGCACCGACGCGTTTGGCGATCACATTGGCGGCAAACCGGGGCAGACGTTGCGTGTCGATGCGTACGCATCTGACTCCCGCAGCTGCTACATGGCACGGAAACGAATACCTGTGCATAACACGAGGCGCAATAATCCTTGTTCTTGTGAATGCGATGGGCATTGGTTATCGAGCGTCCGCATTGGTCGCAGTATCGTTGGCCTTTGTGATCTAGACTCATGGGTTAGCCGCTCGCCAAAGCAGCTCGGCCCGGGCGGTTCTCCAGGCGCCACCCTGACGTCTCGACGCCTCTAACCTGGCCCGAATGCTATTAGTTCCACGGTGGGCGGCCCCAGCACGTGAGTTTCCTCTGGGTAGTTGGTCGACCACGGTGCCCAGCCAATCTGGCAGTGACCAGCGCACGAAACTCCGTTGCGTCAGATGGCGCTGGCGAGCGGCCGCGCTAAAGCCATCCGGCCACTGCTCTATCAAACGTTCAAGATGTAGCAGAACTTCCGCTCTCTTTTCCACGCGGGCCAATTCCATAGTGACGCTATGAGTCTTCGGTCCGATGGAGCCCGACGGCTTGATGAGATTCATCAGCACACGAGCCCCTTGGAACAGCGCTTGGGCAGGAATGCGGGCACGGCTGATCATGGCGTGATTGTCCGTCAAGGCATGCTCCCAGCGAGATTGCGCCAACCACAGAGCCCTGGCTGACAGTGGAGAATCTGCTGCCTTTCTCGACAAAGGCAGACTACAGGCGTGACACAGGCACGCCGATAGTTGCTGCCGATGTATGGCAAGCGGCACATCGCAGTGAGGGCAGGCGTCCTGCAAGCGGACCTGATGCCGGCGACAAGTGACGACAAACGAAAGACGCCATGAGCGGTAAAACACGGGATGCTCGATCAAACACGCCGGGCAGTACTGCTGACCCCAACGCCGCCGCAAGCGGTGATATACACCCACGGCGTTGATCCAAGGGCTGTTGCCCTCGACATCAGATCCTAATGTTGTCGCAGCGCTACGCAGGGTCATTCCGACAACCTGCTCCCATGGCAGGTCCGCTTTCTCGGCGATGGCTATCAGCAGAGCATCCGGCGCGGAGCGGTCGATATCCCGGTTCCAGATAGGAATATTCGGGAAGTGATAAGCGCAAAATCGATACGGTGCCAGCCCATGCAGATGAGACGCCCTCACTAGAAACGAGCTAAGGAGCTCGTCGACTTGAGGCACAAGTGGAAAAGGCCAGCGCACGGCGCGTCACACCACACGCGCCACAGCATCCCAATCACCCAGCCGCGTCCAGCCAAGATCGTCCAGGACTTCGGCCGTGATTCGCTCGACACCGGTGTTGATGGCATGCGTGGATGCAGCCTTCAATAGCTTGACCGTACCACCCACCGTGTCGCCGGCCATCCCGTAGAGCTTGGGCGCCAACTGGCGGCTTGCCAAGTGCGAAGGCTCCGCCAAAGGCAACAGCTGCTCGTAGCTCGCAAGAAATCGTAGGTATTCGGCATTCAACTTCCAACGATCCAGCGCGGTCGGCTCAAAGCGCGACTTCATCTGCGGGTCCGAGTTGAGTGCATTGATCGCCGCCTGGGTTCCCGCCGCGACGATCGAGATTTTCAGCTCGTTGCTGAGCCCCTTGATTGCGGCAAGTAGATCTCCCGCCGCTTTGCCTGCATTAGATAGATTGTTGAACTCATCAATCACCAGCAGGCGCACTTTGGCGTACTGAAGGACAGACTTGGTCTGACGCTTCTTGATCGAAGCCGGATCCTTCTCCCGGTGCGAGATCGCCAGCGACCATAGCAAGGTGGACCAGAACTCGGTCTCATCCGGCGTCTCGGGCATCTCGACCCTCAATATCGGCGCGATGGGTGATCCCGACTCAGTCGTTTGCACCGGATGCCGGTTGGCGAAATGCTCGATGATGGAACTCTTGCCGTTGCCACTGCGGCCAACCACTAGCAGATTAGGCATGCGCAAACTGCGCGGATAGGTCAGCAGCTGATCCAGCTGATCGAGAATTTGCGTGGCCCGCGTATACCCGATCCAGCGATCGGTCTGGCAGAACGTGATCCGCTCCGTCTTGGGCAGCTCCAACGCCTCGGCAACGGCCGGAGTAAGGTGGCTGTATCGGCTCATCGGACGAGCGAGACTTCATCAAAGGGGCGGATCGGCTGATCGAACGGATCAATCTCGACGGCTAAAGTCGCTGCGGCGGCAGGCGTTGCCGGGGACGCTGCGAAGTTGGGAACACGGTGCTTCGCCGCCACGGGATTACGCGTGGCTTGCCGGCGTGCCGCTTTGCTCTTCTGCTTGGCCTCCTCGACTTTGGAACGCATTCGCTCCAGCGCTTCGAAGATCAGGTTCTCATCGACACCTCGGCGACCCTCGGCTTTCAAGCGCGCTTGGACCTCTCTGAGCTCCCAAAAGCTCATCGCTGGATAGCCGATGTTGCGGTAGGGCAATGCGGTATATCGTCCGTCCTTGGGATCTAGGAAATACACCTTGCTGATATCGCGAGGATCGCGGCGGATCAGAAATTCGCGCTTGGTTTTCGGGTTATCTGGATCCATCGCGTTGATGTAGGGATCCAGTACCGGATCGTAGTAGCTGATGTTGTCGATCTGGATGCCGTACTGCTGGACGGAACGCTGGTAGAACGGCATGAAGTCGAGGTGGATCCGGAGTGGATCTTCTGGCATCGGGAACATGCCCGTACCGGTGGAGTTGGCGTCACCCAGGATGCCAAGGCTCCATTTGCTCTTAGGAGACATCCCCAGTTCGGAGTGCATGCGCTGGTGATAGACGTTGACGATGAAGTCCACCAGGTGGTTCTCGAATTCCTTGAGCGTGAGCGCCGCCATTGCTTCGGAGTTGTAGCCGCGCCGCTGCTGGGGGTTGGAGAAGGTGGTTCCGGGCAGCTTCCTTAGTTGGTTGGCCATGGTGCCCATCAACCGCTCGATGTGTCCGCCGAAGTGCGGCAACGTGACAGGCCGCCATTGCAGATCCATGCCGTATTCCTCACAGGCCCGCTTGAGCATCTGGCCCCGAAACTCCTTGCCGTTGTCACTATGGACTACTCCCATGGTGCCCCAGACCGGCCACTCGCCGCCGACGCCGAGCTCGGCCATGTATTCGCGCTTGGGGCAGATGGCCTGCGCCAGACACATACCCACTGAAATCGCAGCAGGTTTCTCGAAGGTGACGTACACGCCGGCCACCATGCGACTGTAAACATCGATCGCGAGCGTCACCCAAGGACGGCCAATCGGCTGCCGATGCACCTCATCAACGAGGATGATATCGGCCTCGGTGTGGTCGATCTGCACCACGGCGAACGGGTGTGTCGCACCGGGGAATGCGCCCTGGATGGCTTCGTAGCGATTCCTGGCCACATCCCTGAAGCCCCGGCGACGTAGGGCTTGGGCCGGTTCGAGCGAGGCAATGCGATTGCGGACGGTGTTGGGATGAGGAGCATCGAGCTTTGCCAAGCGACAACGACGCGTTACTTCATCTACTACGTCTTGCTTAGTATGGCGCTGCTTGCTCAGGTATATGTCCTCAATGGCCGAAGCAATGACCTTCTCCTGCTCGTCGCGCAGTAGCAACGTCCCATTCTTGCGACCACGCTTCTCCGGCACGAGCGCGGAGACGTGTCCTGCAGCTTGGTATAACTTCAGCCACTTGTACAAAGTCGACGCGTGAACCCGTTCCTTCTCAGCCAACTTTTCCGTCATCGCGCGAGTGCGCAGAGGATTTTCAAGCAGCGGCTTGATCGCAGTGAAACGACGCTGTGCCTCCGCCCACTCTTCCTTACTGAAATGCGCGAGATCGCGTTCAACCTCGGGCCTTGCTCTGGTCTCCACCTCCGGTGGAAGAGGAATGATCGATTCCACGCGCAGCCGCTGGCTTTCTTGCGTCTCCAGGTCGACGGCGAGCACACTGTCTACCGATAGCATGTGTGTAATGCGAAAATTCCTCTCTCCGAACCGGACAAGCTGCCCTGGCTCGGCGCGAAAGAACGCCTTAGAGATCCCGCTCATATGCGGTTATCCGACAGCCAGATCGGCACGCTCATAGTGAGAGGCACATGCAGATCGGTTAACAGACGACGAGTCGCAATCAACTTCCACAGCATGGGCAAAGCGGCCATGCGCGTCTCTTCAGCCCAATAGGCTGCGGCAAGCAATGCCTGCGGCGTGGTTTTTCCAAGTGCACGCATCGTATACAACAGTTGCTGCCCATATAGCTCTTGCTCCGGCATGCTTCGGTACCGACGCAAGAATCTCGCGTTGTCCAGCAGCGCAGTTCTGATCTGATGCTCAGTCAGAATCTTGAAGCGCCATCCTCGTCCTCGGCAATAACGAACCGCAGCCTTGAACCGTGGGCGATATCTCGCCCAGTTGATGCTCAGTTCTTCCCACGGCTTGATCTCATATACGACGGTCGCGCTGCCACTCGGATAGTCATAGTCGGCTCGGACGTCCGGGGTGTATCGCCGCGTGAATCCTTCGATCTGGTAGTGGAGGGAAAACGGCTGGACCTGGATGGTCCGAACACTGGGATCGAAATCCAGCGCCATTAGCCAGTCACGCTCCAGCGAAGACTCAAAGACCACCGCGCCGCCATCGCCCAAAGCCACCCGTCCGGTAAGGCTTCTTCGGCTCGTTCGGAGCTCTCTTACTGGGCTGTCTGAACTTAGTCGCGCCATTAAGCCGTATCCCGAAGCTGGTCGCTCTAATTCTTATCTGTGGGTCGCGCTATTAGCTGGAAGCATGCTCGTCAGGGCCCTCATTTGCAATATGTTCAGTCGCTTAATTAATTGTTATTCACAG
>NZ_JBQJIL010000026.1:0-7817 GCF_052078715.1 Lysobacter sp. CA199
CATTAAGCCGTATCCCGAAGCTGGTCGCTCTAATTCTTATCTGTGGGTCGCGCTATTAGCTGGAAGCATGCTCGTCAGGGCCCTCATTTGCAATATGTTCAGTCGCTTAATTAATTGTTATTCACAGTATCAACACAGCGAAGGATCGCAACAAGGAACGACCCGCGCATGCGGGTCGTTCTTCTCTCGTCGTCGTAGTTACTCGCGGATAGTGACGCAGGTGGGAAACCCGACTCAGCCCGCAGCCGCCTTGATTCTTCGGCGACCTTACGGCGTTTGACAGTGCAGGCGCCTACCAGAGCGGTTCGGCGCGAATCCTGCACGCAACTACCGACGACCGCAACCAGAAAACCCAATTGCCCGGCCTTGAGACAGTTGCTGGCCGGCCTGATCGTTATCAGCAAAAGGCCACGCTTGCGCACTTCGTCCGCTGCTCGCGCCTCTCCGTGGCGTTTGCGCAGGTACCGTCGGTATCCGGCCGAACGCTGCCGCGCTTCGCAGTCGCATCGGCTGCTTAGCGTCGGATGGACCCCATCTCCGAGCGATCCGACGCTCTTTCGACGCTTTCACACCGTGACTGTCGAGAGTTCGGACGAAGCTTGCCGAACGCCGGTATCGGTCGTATGATTATTCCGCAGCTTAATTCGGCGTACGGTGGATCGGTCGCCCGGTCAAAATCGTCGTTCTCGATCGTTAAATCGCTCCGACTGCGGCGAAAAATGTCGTCAGCGCGCTAAGCGCCTTCTCCGCGTGATTTCGCTCGCAAGATGGGATCAACATGATCAGCTCTTGGCCTTCTGATGCCCGCTACCTGCGACTGGCTGATCTGACCGTCGATTTACGTTTTCGTCGGCTGATCCATACCGGACAGAATGTGGAGCTGCCGCAACGGATCTTCGATCTGCTGCTGCTGTTCCTGGCCGAGCCAGACCAGCTTCACACGCGTACCGAGCTATTCGACCGCTTGTGGTCCGGCACGATCGTGGAAGACACCAATCTGTCGCAGAACATCTGGCTGCTGCGCAAGGCGCTCGGTGAGCAGCGCAAATCGTGGATTCAGACCGTGGCCAAGAGCGGCTATGTGTTTCAGGCGCCCGAGCCAGTGCAATGGTTCAAGGAATTACCGGCGGCCACGGAACCCGCGGAGCAGTCCGGCGGCGCCCCCATCGAGCAGTTCTCCGAACTGGAGCCCGGCTCCATGCAGGGCATGGTGGCAACCTCGTCGCTCGAAGCGATCGAGCCGACGCACGGCGCGCGACCTCGCCGCCGTGTCTGGCTGTTGGCGTTGGTTGCAATGGCGGTGATCGCGATCGCGGTCGCTTGGTTCCTTCATCGCCGTCTCGTGCCTGCCGAGTCGCAGTTGACGGTGGCGCTGGTGGTCATAGAAGACGAGAATCTTGCTACGCGCTGGCCAGCCGAGCTCCTCCACCAATGGCTGTACTGGAAGCTGGGCAGCCTGCCCGGAGTCAATCTGCGCGACGAGGCCCAACTGGCCGCCGGTGACGCGCCGGCTTCGGCGTAGGTGCTGTTCCTCTCGTCAGTGGCGTCGCCCAGCGACCCGACAAAGATCAAAGTCCGTGTGCGCTTCCAAGATGACGGGAAGGAGCAGCGTCTGGAAGTCGAAGGGCACGCGTCGGAGATGCCGACGTTGGTCGATTCGCTGTCGCGCCAAGTCGTAGGCCGTCTCCGGCCCGAGTACGCCGAACCCTGGCCGGCTCTCGAGATCAATGCCGCCGCCGCCGAGCGTTACGTGCAAGCGATGCGGGCGTTCAAGCGCGGCGACTGGATGGCGGTGACGGCACTGGGTCAGGAAGTAGTAACCCGCGCTCCGAGCTTTGGTTTGATGCGCTTACAGTTGGCACAGGCGCAGGCGCGGCTCACGCAGGCCTCGGCGGCTACAGCACAGATGGACCAAGCCTTGAAGTTGCTCGCCAACTCGCCGCAGCCGGTGATCGAAGTAATGCAGGCGCAGCGTCTAGCCATCGATCCGACCCGCGGACCACAGGCGCTGGCCGCATACGCCAAGCTGGCCGATCGTTATCCGGAAACGATCTCTTTGCAGATGGACTATGCATGGCAGTTGATCAGCGCGGGTGAACCGGAGCGAGCGCTGGAGCGTTTGTCTGATCCCAGTATCAATAACGACACCACCTGCATTTGCGTCAACAAGCGTTTGTTGCGCGCGGAGGCTTATGCAGCGCTCGGCGATCCACTTCGCATGCGCGCCGCCGCCAACGAGGCCGTGCAGCTGGCACGCAGGGGTGGACCTGCATGGGATCTCGAACAGGCCGATGCGCTGATGGCGCTGGCGCGCGCGAACGCCGGGCAATTTCCCGAGCGCGGAGTGCCGCCGGAATTCGAGCAGGCCGCGGTACTGTACGAAAAGGGCGGTAATTCGACCGGCGCCTTGTACGCGCGCGTACTGGCGCGATTGTCCGCCGCATCGCCGCTCGAAAGCAGCGACCCGGCGTTGGAGGCGTTGCTCGCTCGGGTCAACGCCGGCGGCTACCGTGGGCTGGAGATCCATGTGCTGACCCGTAGCGCGAACCAGCACGCGCGGGCCGGCGACATCGCCGGTTATCGATCGCGGTTGACACAGGCCGCGGCGATCGCGAGCGCCGTGGGTGAGGTGAATATGTTGACCGAGTTCAATTTAGCGCTGATGAGCGACGATATGCTTAGCGCGCGCCTCGACAGCGCCGCGTCACGGTTCGCGCTACTGAGCAAGTTGAATCTTCCGAGCGTCCAGCGCCTGTTCTCCAGCCAGTTCGCCGCCGACCTCAGCGCGTTGCGAGGCCACTATGCGCAGGCAGTGAAGGCTATTGACCGCGCCGAAGGCCTGTTTCCGCCTACTCCGGCGGGACAAACCGAATCGGAGACACTCATTGCACTGACTTGCACACGCTCGCAGGCATTGCTGACGATGGGAGAACTGGCCAAAGCGCGTAAGGACTTGAGCCGCTGCGCGAAAAGCGATCAGGAAGGCTTGCGCCACGTGGCGTTGAGCCTTCGCAGTCAGGCCGAAATGCTCGCCGGCGATCGCCCACAGGCGAAGGCGCTGTTGGAGCAGGCCGAGAAACTCTTGCCTGCGGGCGCGACCGAACGATGGTCCGCGTCCGTGGAGCTTGCGAGGTTGGCGACCCGTTTGGGGGAGGTCGAGCGTTCGCAACGCCTGTACGCGCAAACACTGCCGCCGATACAGGCTGCGGGCTATTCGCTGCTCGTCGCCAGGGCCACCGCCGGCCAAGCCGAGAATGCTGCCGCGCGCAGCGACTGGTCGCGCAGCAGCGAACTCGCTGCGGTTGCGCGCCGCTTAGTGCCCGCCGATATGTGGGATGTGATCGCCCGGCTCGACCTGATCACAGCCGCCAATGCGCTTCAGCGCGGTGACCGCGCCGCAGCGCTGACGCTGGCCAGCGTGCTGCATCGCGATGCGCAGCGTAAAGGCGATGCGGTCGTGGAGCTGCAAGTTCACCGATTGTTCGAGCCTGGATTGCTCACCGACGACTGCAGTCCGGTCGAACGCGAAGCCTTGGTCGCACGCACGGGTATGCGCGGGGTCGGCGTGGACTGGCTCAATCTCAAAGGGCGGCGCGCGGCGTCCCCAGCGGCCTCGGCGCCGCCGCCCGGACAAGCAGGTTCGACGGCGCATTGACGAATCGTAATCCTCCGCCTGTTCTGCGCTAGATGCGATTGGACGATCGCATCGCGAGGACACCGAGCCGCCGTCGAGACCTCGTCACAGTGCAGTACTCGCGGGTAGCAGAAGCAGAAATGGAACGCTTCCACGGGCGCATTCACTGCGACTGCCCGGTCAAAAAAACGTGGCGCGGTCATAGTGCTCTTTTCACGAGCCCGGTGAACCAGGGATCCGCTCCGAATATCCAGGGCCCGCGCGGATCGCAGCGGCGACCGTGGATGCAAACCCGGATTCAGACCGATGGTTTCAGGCAGACGCTCGTCAGCCAACGTCGCGTCCATTGGCTGACAGTAATGAAAGCAATTCTTCGGTGCGCCCTTCAGCGTACATTTCGTAGGGAGTGCGGTAATAGAACTGGGGCAGCGGGTAATTCATGAACCAGTAAAGCAACTGCTCGGCGATGGTGTGGTTGGCGCTGGCCGCGGAAAGAATGCGCACGAGATTGCGCAGCGCTTTCTGCAGTTTCACGGTGCCATGGGTATTGCGGATGATGACGTTCCCGCGCGGGTTGGATATGGCGGCCAAATCCTTGGCGCGAATTCCCAGAACACCGATGACCCGTTTAGGGGAAATGTGCGGCGACCCAGGGATGCGCAGGGAATCCATGAAGATTTCAAACTCTGCCTCGGTCATAACGGCCTCGATGGATGGGCATGTTTGTCCGGTTGCGACTTAAACTCGAGCGCAGCGGAGCGGAGAAAACGCCGGAACGGCCGCAGCCGGATTCGCGACCTCTTTCTGTCGTGACGCGTGCTCGGTCCGGCGGACGGTCGGCCGTTGGCCGTGGGGACCAGTAGCGCCTATCCGCCGCGTGGAGGCTTGCGAGGAGAGATCATTTTTTCTTCTCGGCGGCCAAAAATCTGATGTTCATCACGTTTTTTCTACTCTTAGGTCGCGTTTGACGGACCGCGTTTGGGCATATCTGTGACAACAAGCGCAGTTGGCTTCTAGCCCAGGCGCTGCGTTGCATAAGGCGCATTACGTCACAACCGACGGCGCCAGGGGTAGTCAGAGCGCTCGAAGGACGCTGAGAAATCACAAAAAAAAGATATCTCCTTACATGCCCCGCATGCCGCGCTTCCCTAGTCTGGTCGCCATAGGGACAGCACTACGGCCGATTGGCTGATCGTCCGGCGCGATTCGATGGGGATTCCTCGATTTCAGCTCCGGGCGGTTTGGTTCGACTCATCGAACGGCAACGCATCGGCATTCAAACCCTCCATACACGGTTCGCCTCACGAGGCGTGAGAACCGCGGGCGGATATCGGTTCGAAATCGATATTCATATATGAAATCGATTCGCCGGGACGGCGAAGGGGAGTAACCGAATGAACTTTATTTACTGCAAGGTGTGGAGCAAGAGCCTAGGGACCTGGGTGGTCGCTTCGGAGTTGGCGAAAGGCGGCAAGAAGCGGTCCAACAGAACTTCGAGAGTGTCAGCGCCATTGCTGGCCAAGCTGACGCTGTCGATAGCGGGTGTCATGCCGTTGACACTGAGCGCGGTTGAACTTCAATCGCCTGATGTATGCACCGGCTTTACGGGTAATGTGACGATAGGCCGAGACATTTTCGCGCCGCCGACGGACGACGCAAACGAGCGGAGCACTGGAGCTGCGGCTGCCTACAACATCGTAGGCGGCTGTGGCGCTGTAACGGGAGCGGCAAGCGGCTTGACCCAAGGCGCCACAGCTTTCGGGGGGCATAGCCGAGCTATCAGCAATGGCTCTTCGGCCTTTGGTTTCGGTTCCAAGGCGGATGCTTTGTGGAGTACCGCCCTCGGTCTGGAAACCCAATCCACAGGCGTGGCATCGACGGCCATCGGCTTCGGCACCATCGCTGCGGGCAGTAACAGCGTGGCCCTGGGCAGCGCAGGGGGCGGCGGTACGACGTCTAGTGAACTGTCGGCAGCCGATTCAACCCGCTCGGATGGATCGGGTTCGGTCGCGATAGGCGCCAATGCCACACGCGGTGCGCAGAGCCACGCCGCCAACAGCATCGCCATCGGCGGCCAATCAAATACAACGACGGCCTCCATCGGCGGTATCGCCATCGGCCGCGACACCGGTGTCGATGCCATCGGCGGCATCGCTATTGGCAGCGACGGTACCAACACCGGCGCCCGTGCCAACGCCACCAACGCAATCGCTCTGGGCGGGCAATCCGCTGTGGCAGTGGGTGCGACCTCGGGTATCGCTCTGGGCGCTCAATCCTCGGTGGCCGCCAATGCGACTTCCGGCATTGCGATTGGCCGCGGCGCAACTGTCAACGGCGCGTTCGGCATCGCCCAGGGCGATGGTGTCAGCACCGGCGCGATCGGCCGCAATGTCGCCATCGGTTCGGCGTCCAGCGCCAACGGCGGCACCGCCGCTGGCGGCGCGGTCGCCATCGGCCGCGGCCAGAACGCGACCGGCAACGGCGCGGTCGCCATCGGTGATCCGAATACCGCTAGCGGCACGGGCGCAGTCGCCGTGGGCGCGGACAACAACGCCACTGGCCAGGGCGCCGTGGCGCTGGGCAACCTCAACACCGCGACCGGGCAAGGCTCGGTAGCCCTCGGCAATGCCAGTTCGGCCGGAGCCGCAGGCGCGGTGGCCCTGGGCGACGGTGCTTCGGCCAGCATCGCGCGCAGCGTGGCCTTGGGCTCGGGCGCGACCACGGCCGCTGCAGTCGGCACCGCCAGCACCGTCATTCGCGGCACCACCTACAACTTCGCCGGCACCGCGCCGACCAGCACGGTCAGCGTGGGCACGGTGGGTAACGAGCGCACCGTCACCAACGTCGCCGCAGGCCGCCTCAGCGGCACCAGCACCGACGCCGTCAACGGCAGCCAGTTGTTCGCCACCAACCAGGCGGTCCAGGCGGCCGGCGCCGGTTTCAACGTCACTGCGCAGGGTGTCAATGGCACTAACGTGGCTCCGGGCGAAGCGGTGGATTTGAACAACACCGATGGCAACATTCTCGTCAGCAAGACCGCCGCCGCCGACAACGTCAGCTTCGATCTGGCCGACGACATCATCGTCAACAGCGTCACTGCCGGTGCTACCACGCTCAACACCAATGGGCTGACCATCACCGGCGGTCCGAGCGTGACTGCGGCCGGCATCAATGCCGGCAACCAGGTCATCACCAATGTCGCCGCGGGCGTTGCAGCGACGGACGGAGTCAACAAGAGCCAGCTGGATGCGGTCGGCGCAACCGCGAATGCGGGCTTCAACGTGACCGCGCAGGGCGCCAACAGCACCAACATAGCCCCCGGCGAAGCGGTCGATCTGAACAACACCGACGGCAATATCGTCGTCAGCAAGACCGGTGCCGACAACAACGTCAGCTTCGATCTGGCCGACGACATCATTGTCAACAGCGTCACGGCCGGCGACACGACGCTCAACACCAGCGGCCTGACCATCACCGGCGGCCCGAGCGTGACCGCGGCTGGCATCAATGCCGGTAACCAGGTCATCACGAATGTCGCCGCGGGCGTTGCAGCGACGGACGGAGTCAACAAGAGCCAGCTGGATGCGGTCAGCTCGACCGCGAATGCGGGCTTCAACGTGACCGCGCAGGGCGCCAACAGCACCAACGTAGCCCCGGGCGAAGCGGTCGATCTGAACAACACCGACGGCAATATCGTCGTCAGCAAGACCGCCGCCGCCGACAACGTCACCTTCGATCTGGCCGACGACATCATCGTCAATAGCGTCACTGCCGGTGCTACCACGCTCAACACCAATGGTCTGACCATCACTGGCGGCCCGAGCGTGACCGCGGCTGGCATCAATGCCGGTAACCAGGTCATCACGAATGTCGCCGCGGGCGTTGCAGCGACGGACGGAGTCAACAAGAGCCAGCTGGATGCGGTCAGCTCGACCGCGAATGCGGGCTTCAACGTGACCGCGCAGGGCGCCAACAGCACCAACGTAGCCCCGGGCGAAGCGGTCGATCTGAACAACACCGACGGCAATATCGTCGTCAGCAAGACCGCCGCCGCCGACAACGTCAGCTTCGATCTGGCCGACGACATCATCGTCAACAGCGTCACCGCCGGTGCTACCACGCTCAACACCAATGGTCTGACCATCGCCGGTGGCCCGAGCGTGACCACGGCCGGCATCAATGC
>NZ_JBQJIL010000026.1:7917-16230 GCF_052078715.1 Lysobacter sp. CA199
CGCGGTGGGCACCTACAGCGGTGGCAACCTCAAGACGGTGACCGACCCGACCACCGGCGCGATCAACGTGCAGTTGGCCGATTCGCCGAAGTTCGGCAACACCGTCATCAATGACGGCGGCAGCGGCAAGATCAGCGGCGTGACCGCGGCCGATCTGAGTGTGGCCAGCACCGAGGCGGTCAACGGTTCGCAGTTGTTCCAGACCAACCAGGACGTGACGGCGCTAGATGGACGCGTCACCGCGACCGAGGGCAACCTTAGCAACATCAACAACGCGATCGGCCCGACGGACCAGGCCTACCAAGACGCTAATGGTCGCGGCGTGCGCTACGTGCGTACCAACGACACCGGCAGCCCTCAGTCGGACGCCTTCGCGACCGGTCAGCACGCCACCGCCGTAGGCTGGGAGGCACGGGCCTCGGCCGTCGATGCCATTGCGATCGGCGAATCGTCGGTGGCCAACCAGCTCAGCGCCATGGCGATCGGTTCCGGCGCGCAGGCGACCGGGGAATTCGCCATTGCCTTGGGCGATAATGCGCAGGCCAGTGCCAATTTCGCACTGGCCCTGGGCGATCAAACCCAGGCGGGCCGACTGGCGGTGGCTGTAGGCTCGAGCGCCAACGCCAGCGGCGTCCTTGGGTCGGCGCTGGGCACATTCGCCACCGCCGCGGGTTTCCAATCGACGGCCGTGGGTAACGAAGCAAACGCCGCGGCGGACTCGTCGGTTGCCCTCGGCGTCAATAGTCAGGCTACTCACGCCGGCAGCGTCGCCCTGGGCGCCAACGCCGTGGCCAACGGCGCCACCCTCGGCACCGCGGCCTACGTGCCGCCGGCTTCGACCTATGCGGTGGCCGGTACAGCGCCGATCGGTGAAGTCTCGGTCGGTGCGGCCGGCAGCGAACGCCGTCTGACCAACGTCGCCGCGGGTGCGGGCGATACCGATGCGGCCAACATCAGCCAGCTCAAGGCGGTGGAC
Source organism: Lysobacter sp. CA199 (assembly GCF_052078715.1). Taxonomy (NCBI): domain Bacteria; kingdom Pseudomonadati; phylum Pseudomonadota; class Gammaproteobacteria; order Lysobacterales; family Lysobacteraceae; genus Lysobacter; species Lysobacter sp. CA199. Next base: position 8,894 of record NZ_JBQJIL010000026.1, read on the forward strand.
AGCAAGATCACCTCGCTGGGCCAGGACTCGCTGCTGTGGGATCCAACGGCCAACGGCGGTGCCGGTGCCTATAACGCCAATCATCTCGGCGCCGGTCCGAACAAGATCGTCAATGTGGCCGCCGCCGATCTGAGCGCGGCTAGCACCGATGCGGTCAACGGCTCACAACTGTTCCAAACCAACGAGGACGTCGCAGCCCTTGACACCCGGGTCACGACGGCCGAAGGCGATATCACCAACCTCGACAACCGCGTCACCACCAACGAGGGCGACATCACCGAACTGCAGAACGCCGTCGGTCCGACCGATCCGGCCTACTTGCAGCAGAACGGCCGCGGTGCGCGTTATGCGCGCACCAACGACACCGGCCTGCCGGAAGACGACGCACACGCGCAAGGCGTGGGTTCGACCGCGGTGGGCTACAACGCAACCAGTTCGGCCGCCGATGCGGTCGCGATCGGTCGTGATAGTCAGGCCAGCCATGCCGGCAGCGTCGCACTCGGCGCCAATGCGGTGGCCGACGGCAGCACGCTCGGAAACGCGGGATATGTTCCGCCGGCCTCGACCTACGCGGTCGCCGGACTCGCACCGGTTGGGGAAGTGTCTATCGGCGCAACCGGCAGCGAACGTCGTCTGACCAACGTGGCGGCGGGCGCGGGCGACACGGATGCAGCCAACATCAGTCAGCTCAAGGCGGTGGAAAGCAAGGTCACCTCGCTGGGCCAGGACTCGTTGCTGTGGGATCCCACCGCGAACGGCGGCACCGGTGCCTATAACGCTAACCACCTCGGCACCGGCCCGAACAAGATCGTCAACGTGGCGCCGGCGGATCTAAGCGCCGCCAGCACCGATGCCGTCAACGGCTCGCAGCTGTTCCAGACCAACCAGGACGTCGCGGCGCTGGACGGTCGTGTGACCACCAACGAAGGCGACATCGCCAACCTCGACAATCGCGTCACCACCAACGAAGGGGACATCACCAACCTGCAGAACGCCGTCGGCCCGACCGATCCGGCGTACCTGCAACAGAACGGCCGCGGCACGCGTTATGCGCGCACCAACGACACCGGCCTGGTCGAGGACGATGCGCACGCGCAAGGCGTGGGTTCCACGGCGGTGGGCTACAACGCCACCAGTTCGGCGGCCGATGCGGTCGCGATCGGTCGTGACAGCCAAGCCAGTCACGCGGGCAGCGTGGCGCTCGGTGCGGGTTCGGTCGCCAACGGCAGCACGCTCGGCAACGCGGCCTACTTGGTCGGCGGCACCGCCACCGGCGAGGTCAACGTCGGCAACCGCCGAGTCACCGGTGTCGCCGCGGGTGCGCAGGATACCGATGCCGCCAACGTCGGCCAACTCAAGGCGGTGGCGACCAGCGCCACTCAGGCTGAGCAGCGTGCGGTGAAGTACGACTGGAACGACCTCGATGCGGATGGCGAGATCGACCCGGGTGAAGTCGACTACAGCAAGGCGACCTTGGCCGGTCCGGTGAGCACCGATGGCGGTGTGACCGGAGGCAGCCGAATCACCAACCTGGCCCAGGGCGACGTGTCGGCCACATCGACCGATGCGGTCAACGGCGCCCAGCTCTACGGCGTCACCGGCCCCAACGATGCGGCCTATGTCGCCCAGAACGGACGCGGTCTGCGTTATGCGCGCAGCAACGACACCGGCTTGGCCGAAGCCGATGCGCATGCACAGGGTGTGGGTTCGAGCGCGATCGGCTACAACGCCACCGCCTCGACCGAGAACGCCGTGGCGGTGGGTCGCGATTCGGTCGCCGGCCATGCCAACTCGGTTGCGCTGGGTGCCGGCTCGTCAACCACGGTCGGCGCGCAAAGTGGCTACAACGCGGCCTATGTCGGCAGCAGCAACTCGACCGGCCAGGTCCAGGTAGGCGGTCGCACCATCGGCGGCGTCGCGGCGGGCTCGGCGGCGGACGACGCGGTCAACGTCGCGCAGTTGCAAGCCGGCGTGAATGACGCCGTCACCCAGGCCAACAGCTACACCGACACGCGCGTCGATCAGATCGCCGGCAACGTCGCCCAGTACGACAACCGCATCACCGCAGTCGAAGGCGACGTCAACAACGTCAAGAACGGTTCGGCGGGTCTGTTCCAGGTGAGTCAGGACAACACTGTGGCTCCGACGGCGAGCGGCAGCAACGCGGCGGCGGGCGGTGCGGGTGCGGTGGCTTCGGGCACCGGCAGCACGGCGCTCGGCAACGGTGCCATCGCCTCGGCGGGCAACGCCGTCGCCCTGGGCGCAGGCTCGGTGGCGAACCAGGAGGGCACAGTATCGGTCGGTTCCGCAGGCAGCGAACGCCGGGTGACCAACGTCGCAGCCGGTACGGCCGATACCGATGCGGTCAACGTCTCGCAGTTGAAGGGCTTCACCACCGGCGGTTTGCAATACGACAAGAACGCCGACGGCAGCAACAACACCAACAGCTTGACCCTCAACCCGAACGGTACCGGTCAGACCACGTTGCACAACGTCGCGGCCGGCACCGCGGCGACCGATGCGGTCAACGTTGGCCAGTTGAAGTCCGGCATGAGCGATGCGGTCGTCCAGGCCAACAGCTACACAGACGGCCAGGTCGCCAACGTCCGCAACGATGTGTGGAACCTCAAGGGTGACATCCGTCGCCTGGAGCGCGACATGCAATCGGGCATCGCCACCGCGATCGCGATCAAGCCGGCGCCCTATGTGGCCGGTCGCACGACCTACTACGCGGGCTTCGGCGCCTACAAGAGCGAGGCCGCGTTCGGCGTCAGCTTGCGGCATACCTCCGACAGCGGACGTTGGAGCCTGGAAGGCGGTGCGTCGACTAACAGCGACGGCATCGGTGCGTACGTGGGTGTCAGCGGCGTGCTCGGCGACTGACCGAGCGCAGCGATTCGGCCTGCCTTGCCGCAATGCCTGCAAGGTAGGCCGAGTCGTGCGATGCCGGGAGTGGCGGCTTTGCCTTGGCGAATCGCATCGCGGCGAACAACCGGGCTCTTCAGAGCGCGGAATCAACTCGCCTTACCACCTACGAATTCGTGTTTAGGTTCCGGATGGAAGCGCCCGGAGAAAACGCAAGCACAAAGCAACGGGAGTTAGCTATCATGAGTTTATTCCTGGTCCAACCACGCGAGTTCCAACTCGGAGACGAGCAGTGGAAAATTCTCGCTTCGCATCTTCCGCGCCAGTACCAATCGCGCATCGTCAATAACACCGGCAATTATCGAGCCTTCATTGAAGCGGTGCTGTGGGTCGTCGCAAACGATGCGCCGTGGACCGGTATTCCGCGAGCGTTTGGCTCATGGCGGGCGATCTACGTGCGCTTTCTTCGCTGGGTTGAGGACGAGCACTGGATCGCGGTGGAGCGAGGCATTGGTTTGGACAGCGCTTTGGCCGCCAGATTGCGCGAGCGCGTGGAACGCTATAGGGCCAGCAACCGCTGGCGTCGCAAGCGCAGTCAGCAGCGACTAAACGAATGCGCCGAAAACCGCGGCCTGGAAAGTGAAATGTTCAGGCGATGGGGCCTCGTTCAAGCCGGATAAGCGACGGGTTGAACACTGAACGTCTCACGGTCGATCCTTCGACTTACTTCGAGGTGAAAGTTATAAGCAAGTTCGAATCGAATGGAATCGTTAATGCCAATAATCTGTCTTAACGTGTTCTACTTGGTGCTTAGTGTCGCGGCTCTAGGCTCCATGGCCAGCAGTCGCGTGGTAACAGGCAGAACGATTCTTGCGTTCGTGTGATCCAATTGTTTCGTCCCGCCGCGTCTCCTCCTCGCGCGGTGTTTCGCGACGCACGTTCTGGATTGCCCCGTCCAGCTAGTGTCTCGCTTCTGCGGTCGTCCCGAATGTTACGCGTCGGATTGAACTTATTCCCGTTCTGAGCAATCCGACGCTTTCTTCTATGCGGTCCGCGCGACTGCAATCTCAAATAAAAGCTACGGCCGCATGATTGTTCAGAAAATTGATCTTCCCTACATAGCAGGCAAGTCATACGTCCAAGCGGATTGCGGTGGTACTTGTATCGATGTCGCGAAGTACTCGCGCCACACGAATTCAGCCGCAGGATGAAAGCGCTATGACGGCACCGTGGCCGCGCGATGCGCGGTACCTGCAGGTGGCGGACCTGACCGTCGATCTGCGTTTCCGGCGCTTAATCCACTCCGACCAAAGCGTAGAGGTGCCCCAGCGCATCTTCGATCTGATGTTGCTGTTCTTGAGCGAACCCAAAAAGCTGCACACACGTACCGAGATGTTCGACCGGCTGTGGTCGGGCACGGTAGTGGAAGACACCAACCTGTCGCAAAATATTTGGCTGTTGCGTAAAGCACTCGGCGAAGAGCGAAAATCCTGGATCCGTACTGTCGCCAAGAGCGGCTATGTGTTCGAGCCGCCCGCACCCATCCGCTGGTTCGATCGGCCACCGTCCACCGATCAAATCGACGCAGACTCCATTGCGCCTGCGATGCAGGCGGCCGAGATGAACCCGGCACCACTCACGAAAGCTGTCGTCGTAATCGCGCCGGAGGCATCGGAATCAGTGTGGGATCCGCCGCCGTCTATCGTCGTAATAGATGACGTTGCGCCCGTGCCTGATTTGCGATCTACCCTACAGGCAGCCGCAGCCGCAGCCGCAGCCGCAGCCGCAGCCGCAGTCGCGCCGTCGAAGTCGGTACGCTGTAAGTGCCCGTATGCATGGATTGTCGCGTCGCTGTCACTCATGGTGGTGATGGTAGTTTGGCTTGCAGGCCGACCCGCGGTCGGCGATGCGGACATCTCGGTGGCGCTGGTGATGATGGAGGACGACAACGCTTCCTCGTCATGGCCGTCCAAACTCCTGGAGCAGTGGCTATCCTGGAAATTGTCCAGTCTTCCTGAAGTCAACCTGCTCACCGAAAGCGATCTCGCGGCCGGCAAGGGGTCATCTTCGTCCAGCGTTGTGCTCCTGTCGTCCGTGGAGGCAGCGGACGATCCGGGGAAAATGGTGCTCTATGCCCGCCTTCTGCAAGACGGCGACGAAGAACGTATGGAGGTTATGGGGAGTCAAGAGGACATGCCGGTCCTCGTGGACTCGCTTTCCCATCAGATCATGGCTCGTTTGGTGCCCGATCAAGCGACGCCGTGGCCTAAGCTCGAGGTGAGCGCAGGAGCGGCTAAGCACTATGAGAGGTTCGCTCACGCGTTGCAGCATCGCGACTGGATGGCGGCGGCGCGTCTCGGAACTGAGTTGGTGAAGCTGGCGCCGCGCTTCGCCCTAGCGCGGTTGCAATTGGCTGGCGCGTTGGCGGAGCTTAGTCAGGCCGCAGCGGCCACTGAGCAATTTGATATTGCGTTGCGATTGCTCGGCGATTCGCCGCGCGCAGCGACCGCTTCGCTGCGCGCGCTGCGACAAGCGATGAATCCGCGCGCGGCGGCCCAGGCGCTGGCGACTTACGCATCCTTGGCGGGCCGTTATCCGAATAAGACCGACTATCAGCTGAGGTACGCGCGATTGTTGATCGCCACCGGCGACCCGGAGCGCGCTTTGTCGAGGTTGGCCGATCGCAAAGGCCAGTCCGATGCGTTGGGTGTGCGTATTGCTAAACGCTTGTTGCGATCTCAGGCGCATGGCGAGCTCGGCGATCCGGTGCAGATGAGAGCTTCGGCAATCGAGGTGGAACGGCTGACTCGCGATGCCGGCGTCGAGTGGACGCTCGAACGGGCGGAAGCGTGTCTGCTCCAAGGGCATGCCGACACAGCTCAATACCCCGAGCGAAATTTAGTTCCTGCCTATGCGCGAGCGGCGCAACTGTATGAGCAGGCGGGCAACTCGACCGGCGCGCTTTACGCATCATTCCTCAACCGCATGGCCGGTGCGCCGGCAACCGATCTGGATGCCGAAGTGGACGCGTTGCTCGCCCGCGCCAACGCCGGCGGTTATCGCCGCCTAGAGGTTTACGTTCTGCTCACCAGCGCGGTCCAACACATGCGCACCGGCGATGTGAGTTCCTATCGTTCGCGCCTGCTGCAGGCCTCTGCCGTCGCGATCGCGTCGGGCGACGCTGTGTTGATGAGCAAGGTAAATCTGCAACTGCTAAATGTGGAAATCCTGACCGCGCAGCTGGACAGTGCTGCCGCCACAGCCGAACGACAGCATCGATTGAATGTTCGCGGGCGCGTTCGACTTCTGTCGGACCAGAATGCTGCGGGCTTGGCGGTGATTCGCGGGGATTTCTCTGAAGGGCTAAGGATTCTGGACGAAACAGAAAAACTGCTGCCAGCGCCGCTCCCGGGCCATCTCGAATCCGAATCACTTGCGCGGCTGGCGTGTGCTCGCTTAGATATGCTCATTCCCCTCGGGCGTTTGGCTGATGCACGTAAGAGCCTGGGCCGTTGCGCACAGGGCGAAGCGATGAGCACACGATGGGTACTTGAGTTGGGACGTAGTCACGCGGAATGGCTGGCAGGAGATCATGCGCACGCCAGGCGGCTGTTGCACCGGGCAGAAGAAGGCCTGACGACCACCCCTCCAGACAGTTGGCTACAGTCGGTGGACATCGCTAGCTTTTCCACGCGAATGGGCGATATCGAACGCTCCGAACGCATCTATGCGGAAGTGCTTCCGCAGGTTCGTGCGGCAGGATATGCGTTGTTGACCACGGCGGTGCTCACCGGACAAGCTGAGAACGCCGCCGTGCGTGGCGACTGGGCGAAAAGTAGGCTTTACGCCGCCGAAGTGCGCCGGTCTATTCCACCCAGTGCGTGGTACTTCGCCAGCAGGCTGGACCTGCTGGATGCTTTCGAAGCGCGACAGCGCGGCGATACGGTCGCCGCGGCTGTCATCGGAACGCGACTCCACACACAAGCGCGCGCGAAGGGCGATGTCGTCCTTGAACTGGAATTGCACCAGTTATTCCATCCCGGCCTGTTAAGCGAAGACTGCGACATCGCCAAGCGCGAGGCGTTGATCGCTCGCACGGGCGTGCGCGGCGTAAGCATCGATTGGCTGAGGGGCAGCGTTAAATAGAGATCCCTGCAACCGACGTAGACGGTGGCATGTCGAGTGGGAAGTGCGGCAAACGCGAGGTGCTGATCGCGCGGTATCGGGAATCAAAAGTCTGCCTTGAAAAATGATGGGTATCGCCGCGCGCTTTTCAGACGAATGGTAGGAACTTCTTCCGATACTTCCGATCGAACTATAACCGCTTCACGGCCAGCTAGGTCCTTAGGGAAGGTCTTATATGGGCGCCTCCGGGAAAGCAAGCCGTTGATCGGATGATGGTCAGATAGCAGGACTGCGGTCTTATATCCGGCCTGTTGTGCGGCGCGAATGCCCGCTGGCCCTGATGGATT
>NZ_JBQJIL010000027.1:0-13274 GCF_052078715.1 Lysobacter sp. CA199
CCGCACAGCGCCTTGAACTACAGACCACCAGCGCCCGAGGCCTTCATGCCTGCCAACGCAAGTGCACATCCACGTTTAGCCGCTTAAACTAACTTTACTTCTGGACCAGTTAACGCAGGCCAGTCAGCGAGACTGAACTGACGGTCCGTCTTTATGGCGGTTGGCGGACCGCATCCAAGGCGACGACGCGGGCTCAACAGCTCATTCCCCAGCTTACCGCCGGATCCCACCGTTTTATCGCGCGCCCGGGGCACGCGCCTTCTGCATCGAAGATACGCCTCGTAGTGCAATTGGCGTTATCGCCTCTGGGATCTTCAAGCGTGTTTCCGACGACTTTGGCGAAAGATCGATCGATTCGCTCGTTTCGTCCGCGCGCCTCTCACAGTTCCCCGTGTATTGATCCTGCGGCGTGCGGCCTAGGCTTTCTCGCTAAACTTACACATCAATCCGCCTGCATAACCACCGGTTGCGCGAACACACCGAAGGATTTACTCGTCCGCGACGAGCAAAAAATGGTGGACACTTTAATGGTAGCCGATATGGCGCATGCAGCACTCATAGACTGCGATAAGGATATTGTTGTGATCACATCAGACACAGACATCTGGCCTGGGGTTCTACTGGCCATCAAAGGAGGATGTGGCGTGACTCAAATTCATCCCAACCAGTCTGGCTCCTCACACCGATCACTCGTGGACATGCTTCCGCAGACGATTCAACACTATTTTCAACAGATCTCTATCTAGCTGGCGGCCATGGAAATCAACGATCTTAAGCAGATTCTCATTACTTTCGCCGACGAGCCGTCGGATGTAGAAGTTCGTCACGGCCGAATTACTGCGCAGATTCGCGATGACCTGATTGATGCCAAGCTGACCTTCGATTCACATGGCGAAATCATGGTGGAGGAAAATGATAGCTCGCAGCACTGGCGGAGTTGGATCATTCAACGCGTCGCAAAACTTCCCCAGCTTGCTGACCGCATCATCGCCACCACGAAGCTCACCCCGGAGCAGGAATCCCGGTCACCTTTCGTTGCTCCAAATGCGACGATTGTGGGCGACCTTGCACTGTCCGATGATCAAGAGGACGAGGAGCGCATCGAGCCGAACGCAGCCGACGCACTGAGTCGAGCCGCCACAACTTTTGTGCCTGGCGCGACCTCAGTGCTTTATCTGACCTCGGACGCCGGCGAGGGCAAGACCACTTTGATCAGCAAGGTGGCGCACGCGCAGGCCATGCTCTACAAAGAGAAAAAGTCCTCCTCCCTAATTGTGCCTATACCCCTTAGTGGTAGAGCTTTCCTAACCTTTGACGACGCCGTAGTAGCAGCGCTCTCAAATCGACTTCGCTTTGGCTATTACTACTACGACGCCTTCCTGCAACTGGTGAAGATGAACGTAATCGTTCCGGCGTTCGACGGGTACGAGGAAATGCTGGTCGAGGGGTCAAAGGGCGAGGCGGTATCTGCACTGGGCAACCTCGTCCAGTCACTTCAGTCCAGTGGGTCAGTCGTCATTGCCGCGCGCAAAGCTTTCTTCGACTATCTCAGTTTCCGTACCCAGGCGCGTCTGTTTGACGCCATCGGTGATCGCAATGCGACCTTCAGTCGGCTGCAGCTTCAGCGCTGGAGTAAGGGCATCTTCCTCAACTATGGCCTTCGCCGCGATGTGGTGGATGCCCAATCAATCTATGGAATGGTCGAAGCTCGCCTGGGTAGCGATCACCCCCTCCTGACTCGCGCTGTGCTTGTCAAGCGCTTGTTTGATGTTGCCGAGCGCACGGAGGATCGTGAGCAGCTTGCCAATGCGCTCGGATCGCATCCTCACGATTATTTCTACACTTTCGTTGACGCTATTATCCAACGCGAAGCATCAGAAAAATGGTTGGCGCATGTCACAGGTGAAGCACGTGAGCCGCTGATTTCCGCGCAGGAGCATCACATACTGCTGGCCATGCTTGCGCAAGAGATGTGGCAGACCAGTACCAAGACGCTGCGTTACGACGTCGTCGATGTAATCGTGGATCTCTTTTGCGACGCACATGGAAAAACGCACCAGGTCAATCGTCAGATCAAAGAGCGAGTGCGCCAACACTCACTCCTTTCATCCGATCTGGCCCGGGGCACAGGCCTAGCATTCGATCATGAGGACTTCCAGAGCTTCTACCTGGGCGAAAGTCTGGGCGGGCTTCTTGAGCAGTGCCGGATAATCGACATCCACACCTTCTTACAAACCAACTTAGTTCCCGCCGCGACACTGGAGCAATCCGTTCAGTACCTTGAGCGTCATGAAATCACCGTCATGCCTGTGCTAGAAATGTTACAGCATATCAATGACAACGAGGCTAGCTTCAGCTTCTGCAAGGAAAACTGCGGTTCGCTGCTCATTCGACTCGCAGAGGCCATTGGATTTCAGCAAAACGGGTTAGTGCTTGAACGGTTGTTCCTCCCTGCCGAAGCGCTGGAAGGTACACGCTTGAGAGGTATTACCTTTGAAAAGTGCGTATTCCAGCCAACGTTGATCGGCGTCGATTGCGTCGAGCAGGTGGCATTCGTGAATTGTGAGTTCGAGCGTCTGGAGCTGCACTCTGGTGTCTCCCTCAACCAGGTTCGCTTCGTAGATTGTAAGATCGACTCGCTAGTCGTTCGAGGGACCGATGATCTACAGTCGTTTGATCCACGTGTAATCCATCGCCATTTGGCCAGTGCAAATGCGACAGTTTCGGCTGGTCTTCTCGACGTCGACGAAAGTGCACGAGAGGAGGACGATCGTACGAAGGCGGCGGAACGACTCTTCCGCTCATTTATGCGTCGCACGCATGTCGATGAATCGATTTTGAAGAAACGCACGGGTCGAATTCTGGCTCCAGTTCTTTTCGATAGAGTCATTCCGCCGCTTCTGGCTAATGGTGTGATTGAGGAGGTTCCGTGGACAGGTCAAGGAATCCAGCGTCGATTCAAATTGAATGTGCCGATGAGTGTCGTATACACCGCACTGGAAGCCGCCGGCGGCGGATTTGATCAGTTCCTGGCCTCGGTGAGCTCGCAGATATCAAGGGAGCGACGCTAAGCTCTCCGCACCGTCCTCGCTTACGCTACTCGAATCGCTCGCAATTACAGCAGGATGAGCGGCGGGATGAAATTCGTCCAACTTAAAGCCCCTCTCCGTTCGAGCCCAGATAGTCTCATGAGCCGAGACAAAGCAAGAGAGGCGTCAGTGGCGTCTCAATAGGATTGCGTTCACGCCAAAGGCACTTACCTCAGCACGTCTACCCCTTCTTACCATTGGCTAACAGTCGGTCTGGAGCGCTCAGAACCAGAGGGTTAGCGGCGAGGAATTCAACCTAATGACGACAATCTTCACCGAGCAATTCTGCTAGTCCAACCGGCTCGTGTACACCGTTCCATGCCGCGGGCCGGAGATGTTGCAGCATTTCTTATTTTTCTTTAGCGATCCGCATGGGCAGGGATCATTCCGCCCATAGCGACGTAACGACTTGACTGAATGCGGTCGGATTTGAACATCCGTCAGAATCTGCTCGGTTGCCGAAAATTCCGAAAGACGAGCACTCTGCTCCTCTGAGAGAGGCCCGTCGTACTTAACGTAGATCATGGTCTCGGAGCGCGTGCCGCTTCCATCGGCTGTCTGCGCTCCTATGACGACTGCTTCGGCGATACCCTCAAATCTCAGCTGCGCAATTGCGGCGTAAGCCTCCATCACCTTTAAGCGATAAGCCCGATATTCATCGTATGTCACGCCCTGACGGATCCATGGCACGAATACGAAGAGATAGACTCGCCCCGGGTGGCAAATCGAAGGAGCCATGCGCGACGAGCGGACGCCCACTGGAATACTGTCATATTTTTCGACGAACGCGGTGCCCAATCGAGCGCGTGAAGCTAGATTCTCCGAGGCCGCAACACGGAGTGCGACTTCATGTGCTTGCAAAGGTGTTTCATTTGCCTCGCCGGTTTCCGCTGCTAAGACCGCCTTGCAGAACGGCTCGATAAGCTCAAACCACTCGCGAGCCCTCTTTCTCATCTGCGAGCGTACTCGGTACGACTCCGATTGAGTGTAAAGAAGCCATTCGCCCTCCGGAATGTTAACCCTGTAGCCAGCGGCTATGGTGGGACCCGCGAAAGGCAGACTGCCGTAGCCGGCGGGGGTCTGTTCTTGAAGATAGAACGCTAATAGCTCTTCCTCCCCAGCGTAAAGAGACAGCTTGCCTGCGCGGATGGCTGTCTCTTTTTCGGCGAGGTAGTGCACGAAGTCGCCGATTGTTCCTAGCTCGGATAGCACGCGATCGAGGGTCTCCTCATCGAAGACGTGGACATAGGGCCTTTTCTTATCCAGGTCTCCGACCACGAACGGACGCTTACCCTCGTCTATGTCCGGCACACCGAAAGCGTGCATTAGCGTACCGCTACTGCCTGGGCCGCCAATCTCGGTGAAATAGGCGTGGGCAGGTTTAACACTATTCGACGTGACCGCGATTAGATGGATACGAGTACGTTCGGACATTACAGGCAGGGGAAAGGGAGTCTCGCACTTAGCATCTAGGAAAATGGCGGGATCCGGCCCTTGGAGGTGTTTCATAGCACCCCAGAGCTGATAGGCGGATTCCAAAATCGAGGCACGAAACCAGCGAGACCAAGCGACCTCAATGTCAGGGTGAGATGGCCAAGCGATGTCCTTATCTGAAAATAGGACGATGTCGTCGCCAAATATCACCGTCAAGTCGGCAAGCTCTTTAGCTACCCCCTTTTTCGCTCGCCGCGAAAGACAGGGGTAAGACCATAGGGAAAAAAAATGGCTCGACGCGAGTGCCGCCAAATAGCGTTCGCGCTGCGTTGTTCCAGCGTTCTGCGTGATCGGTCGGAGCACTGTCGACCCCCTAAAATTTATTCGACCTTCCGCATCCTAAGCCGCAGCGTCACGGATTGGATCGCCCAAGCTTTCGTAGGCAGCCGCTGCCGTGCGTTGGTCTTGGTTGAAACGCGGCCCCAGTGTTTATGGCACCACTCGTGCACAATCCTTATTCAGCGTACTAAAATGATTTCAGTACATGGTTGCCGTTGTCGTCTAGAGTGACTCGCTCAGGGTCGCACCCTGCTACCGAGCCATCTAGTTCGTAAAGCACGCCATCTCGTTGACGGAGGAGCAAGCCGTCTTCCACGAGCAGATCGACCGCACTGAATAGTTCTGCGGGTGAACAGCCGAGCTGCCTGCACACGTCAATGTGCGTACCAGGCTTCCACGGCTGGCGAGGCAGCGCGTTGAAAACGTCTTCCTTGAATTGACTTGATATCTGCGGCGGCCGAGTGTCGCGCCTTGGTCTGCTCACTCTGTCGTCGGTCCCAAGTACGCGCCTAAGGCCGCCCAGTTCGTAGTCGCTTGCAAATTGACGGCACAGGTCCTTTACGGCTGATTTGCTTCTCCAGCCTGATTTCATCACGCGTTCTGGAATCACGCGCCATGTTTCTCGTACAAGATCGGCCAAGCGGTTGTCAAACACCACCAAGGCGAGATCGGCGGTCGCGTAGTCGAACGTCCCGAGATGCCTTGCCAGAGACATATAGGCAAGGATATAGCGATTCTTAACTAGAAATCGGTCCGACGAACTTGGAGGACGCGACAACTCCAGGATTGAATCTGCCAGCTTTAGAAGTCGGACTATTGGCGAGCAAACAGTCAAAGGAAGCCGGTCACTAAATAGGCCCTGATAGAACTGTTCAGAGCGCAGGCTTTTTTGGCGCAGCGCGACGGCTGTCCATGGCTCCCGCTGGACAAGCGCCAGTATCCCGGCAGCCAAATACATCGGGCCCACAATGTCTGAGGCCGCGACCCCTTGATTCACATAATAATTCTTACGTCTCTCGTAGTAGATTCCTGAGCCCCTTAGAGCCTCCTCAATGTCACGTTGAACTTTGTCAGTTGCGCGCAGGGAAACTTGCTCAACTGCACTTTGGTTGTTAGTTGCAAGAATGATGCGATCTCGCGCCACCACATCTTCGGTTACGATCACTTTCACCATAACTGAGCGTCGGTCATGGCGAATCGTTTGCCGGTCCTGCGAAGCGAAATGCCGAAAAATTGATTCAGTTGTCTGGAGGCCATTCACCACCTGCACATTCTCCATATGCAAAGTACTGTTCGTGACGAATGCGCTTATCGCGAGAATGGTGACGCCATTATTCAGCCACCAAAAATTGGGCGACCCATCATCAGCCAACGTGGTCGCAATGTCTTGGTTTACACGATTAAGACCCATAAAATCCCGAACATTCGAGTCAAATAAGTATCGACGAAGCTTTCCTCCTTCATCGGAACAAAACTCGTAATAGTCAGCGAGATTCGCCAAAAGCACATATGTCCCGTCATTGTTCAACGACGCAACAAATGGCAATGACAACGAAAACTTTGGCCTCTTCCTGTGCAAACTGATCAGCTCTGTCGATCCTATAAACTCAAATCGGATAGTCGCCGAATCAAAGTGCCGCGCGAGAACATCCTGGATTTGCGAAGCGCGAGCTCGTACTTCAGTACCGATTCCGTTACTGCTATCGCCGCGCGAAGCGTACGACACCGCAACTTGAAAGCTTGTCAGTCTCGGAGCCAATCGCCTGTATGCTTGCAAAAGTCGAGCACGGCATACGAGCACATGCTCTGAGTAAGCGCCTTTTAGACTTTGCTCCGAAATAGAGAGATCTAATAGCTCACTGAACGATGCAATCAGAGCGTCTATTGCAGCTTGGCTAAAGGTACTTGCGTGCTTACAAGTCACCAGATGCAGAACTATCTCCGCATTACCTTTCGGCCACACGAAGTCAGAGACATCGATGAGACAGTGCCCATTGACGATTACGTAAAATCCATCTATGCCCCCGTCCTGCCGACCATCGACCCACCCTGCACGAATTTCGTCTTGACTGAGGTCCCACTCCTTCAGTAACTGAGTTAACGCGAATAGCTCGAAGGCTTCTCCGCGAGTACTGCCGACCCCCTGTTGCAGCAGATCGTCTATTACGCCATCAAGCAGCAGAACATCGTTCGTTGCCATTTCGCCCCCGCATTATCGATCGTTAAGGTCCGAACCCGAGCTGGCTTACAACAAACTCAAGCCTTCTTAACAGATCATCGTAAGTCATGATATCGACTACGTTCTTATACTTACGGCGGACCACCTCGAAATCACGTCGCTGATGCGTAGACAACCTATCGTCGCGCCCCATTATTATAATTCCGCAAGGATTGGTGATCCTAACTAGGAAGCCATCAGGTAGCTTACTGGCGAATCTAAGCGTTAGAGATTCCTCTCCTGCCGGACCCCATCGATTCAGATGGTAGATGTACTTTTCGAGCTGCATCACCGACCCAGATAGCTCGCGCATTGGAATGTGGTTACCTCGATAGACGCCTTCCGTGACGATGCACTTATCAAAAGGCTTCTTGATTTCAATGACGTCGACGCTTCCAGATGCATCCACGAGAAGAATGTCGAGCTCTCTCACCGTATCTCGGTCGAAATCCTTGACGGGCACGCGCTCAAACGCTGCTATGTATTTAGGATTTAACAGACGCACAATCTGCAGGATCTCGGCCTGCCACGAGGCTTCAGAGTAGGTCTCTTCGGATTTAAGCATTTGCACGAGGCGATCGTATAGATAGCGATACTTGCGCCGTTCTTGCTCACGAAATAATGACTGAAAGTCCTTCGCCTTTCGACCGAGTCGTTTTCCGACGTATTTCTGGTAAAGACTTTCAGCATCGACTTTTGCGTCGGTGTATTCGCGGACAACGGACGCTACGCGTGCGAGAACGTACCGCTTAAGCTCGTGGTCACTTGGAAATCGCTTGACGAGGTTTTCGTACTCGACGACGGGTATCGCATCCTGTTCCGGGCCGCCAATGACAATGCGTGACGGCTTGAGGTCTGCGACGGCCTGGAAAATTGACGTTCGCTTTTCCGACGTAAACCACTTCCAGGTTAGCAATGCGTCCTTCGCGATGAGAACGGGGCAACCCACCGGCAGTACTTCTGGGTCGAAGCGAATGTAATCGCCTTCTACGCTCGCAATCACGAAACGTATCGATTTGTCATCGGGATCAAGATCTTCATCACTGGGAAGTTCCTCGACCAGTTGGATCTGGCTAAGGTGGAACGTCCCTTTGATGACAAGAGGCTTTCCATCGGCGAATCTGTGATGTACCCACGAGGAGCCGTCTCGCGGGCTGTAGATCAAGTGAAGCTGGTCGTCAACTATTTCGAACTCAACCATGGGGGCTCCGAACAAGCATTCCGACTGCGGGCTTTGGCGCCGTAGAAACTGGGCACCCCCTCGACATAAGGCTACTAAGCAACGCCAGCTCTAAAAACGATATAGGCAAGCGGCACGACAAGCATGCAAGCAATCACACTCAGACACCCAGAGCCACGAGTCCGGCCAGATGAACGGCCAAGCTCCCGCGCTGGTTGAGATTGGAGCCACTTCGAATGACAAGATTGGCAGTAGAACTTCGTCTTGTTGTTGCGCCAAGCTTCAATGGTTCGAGCGTTGTGCCGGGAGGCTGTGCTGCAACGAGAGCATCTAAATACTTTCTCAGCCGGTCGGCGCGACAAGAGTTTTACCAGGAGCGAAACGAGCACGACGGCTAGGGCAGCGATGCAAAAAAGGATTTCAGGCGTCATAATAGTTCCTTCTTGATCATAAAGCCTGGTTCGAATCTGTCATGCACCATAGAGCCACGGATAGCCCCAGCGTGACCGGCGATGGTCATATGGGTGGCGATCTATCTAAACGGCACTGGCGGCCATCCTGGGCGTTACCAATTCCTGGATGTCTCTAAACGACTGACTGATCATTTCGAAGGCGTCATCACCGTGGTAACGCATGGATGATTCGTAGCGTGACAGAGCACTGCGCTCGTTGCGAACGGCAGATAGCCAATTGAACGAGCCGACAACGAGCCAAGAACGGTCCACCAGCAACATTTTGCTGTGGACACCCTGGGTGACAGCCAACCGCACGACGGCCCCTGCTTTCTCCAAGCGATTGATACAACGAGCGAACTCGTCCCTCTTCGCATCGTTGAGCTGCTCGTCAGACAGCACCCGGACTTTCACACCACGGTTTGTTGCAGCGCGAATGCCGTGCTCGATATTGTCCGCAGTAAGCGCGGACTCCGTTAGAAATGGAGACACAATCACCAATGTCTTCTGTGCAGTCGCCATGGCTTCCTGCAGAACAGCCCGGTGCTCTTCCAATGACCTGCAAAGCTGCCCTGAAAGGGAGTCACTGCCTGGCAAAAGAAGTTCCGTGTCCACGTCCGTGATCTCTTCGCCATGCTTGAACAGCATGCGCCCGATGACTGCACACGGGTGGTCGCCTTTGGGGTGGAATAGATGCATGTTGCCAAACACCATGAAGGCGTCCTGCGCTCGCGAAATCGCCACATTCAACATCGATGCGTTGCGATCGATGAAGGTCGCCCCCGGGCTCACCCCAAGACCGTAAGTTGGTGAAAATATCACCACCCTTCGTTCAGCACCTTGCAGAGAATGCACCGTGCCCACCGTTATTCCATGATCTTTCCCCAGATGCATACTGAGGGCTGCGGCCACCTGCTTGCTTTGCGCTGAGAACGGAGTGACTACCGCCACCAATTTCCCGATCGCCTCCCCACCGTAAGCGGCTTGAATACTGTCTCTATGATCCTTTAACCACTTGGCGATCGCACTGGCTTCTGTCGGATTGTCTCGACTGCCGCCACGAAGATGGTCCCTGCCAGGGATGTGAACGAAACCCACCGATGGCATAATGGGTCGGGGGCCATCATCCTGGCGCATCGCTTGCAAGCGACCGTTGTAGACCAAGACATTGCACATGCGAATGATCTCGGGCCAACAGCGTCGGTGTTCCGACAGGAACATGCCGCGCCCACGCTCAGGGAACTTCGCATAGACCGTTGCCCGCTGCGCCAAGCGCATGACGCTACCGTTCGCCGCGGACATGCCCGATTCGCGAAAGTCTTGCAACGCCAACTCATTCTCTGCCATGCCGCTTCGTAAGGCGTTTGCCCCGTCGATGCGATCGGGAATCTCCCAGATGGGCTCGATTTGATCGACATCGCCGACAACTAGAGCGCGTTTCGCCAGTGCAAACGCTGTTGCGCCAATTTCGGGTGACACTTGGCCGGCTTCATCGACAATCAAGAGATCGATTTCGTTAAGCATGGCCACGGACTCCTTGGGGGAAGGCCATGCGATGAATTTGTCCGGCAGCGTAAACAAGGTCGCCACATAACAAGGGTGCACCATCGCTAGGCGCCTGTATTGCGCCATCAAACGCGCCGGGGCTTTACTGTCTTGGATAGTGTCTCTGACCAGAAATTGCTCTTCCAAGTGCCTTAAATAGCGTGCTTCCCAATAATGCGTGGCCACCTTGAACGCGGTAAAGCGCGGACCAACGTCCAATGCCCCTTGGACATAAGCGGCTTCAATACTCTGACCGCCAGTCACCACTTTCAGGATCTCGATAGCGGACGCCAACCTACGCATACGGCCCTGCACCTGTGCCGCGCACGCGCCTGCATCCGCAAGCGCCTGGCGACAGTGCTCGACCAGTGCGTGACTCGCCGTTTCAATCTCTGGTCGGCTCGATAGCTCAGCAAACTGGTCATCCAACAAGCTGGGCCTCGAAGCTACGGCCTGCACGCAAAACGCATGATCTCGCTGTCGACGCCCTTGACGAAAACCTAAACGGCATACAAAGGATGTCCACCATGACTCAGTGGCTTGATGATGGGCCCAATCGGCTTTGAGCTGCCGGGCCGCGGCCAGTAGCGCTTCCGCCTGCCCCACCTCGCTATTGCGCTGCTCCCACTCGGCCTGCAGCACCGTCTGGAACTCCTCCACTGAAGCATCGGACGCTTCCTCCTGTCCGACCAAGTCAGCAACTTCTTTGAGTGCGGCGATGGCGCGCTCAATCAAGGTCGCTTGTCCCTTCAATTTTTCGTGGAGCGCTTTAACCGCTTTGGTAAGCGTGAACGCTTCCCGGATATCGAATGCGGTCGTGAACCGCTGCAAGAATGCGGTCCGCGCCTCATCCAGCGACACCTTGTTTTCGAAGCGTTTCGCATCAAATTTGGCGTCTTTCCCCTTGTCCTGCATCTCGTGCACGGGGAAATCGAAGTCCCGGTTGGCTTTGCTCGCCGCGGGCCAGTAGAGACCGTAACTTTCGATGCCGTCCAGCCAGCAACCCGCGAGCGGGCCATCCCCCTCTTTTACTTTCGAGAAGGCATGGAGAATATTCGTGACCGCCTGATTGTTAGTCGAGGTTGCGACGATGATTGGTGGCTCAGCCTCATTCAGCGCGTGCTGCACCCATAAGCTCGCGATCGCGCTGAGCAGCAACGTCGTCTTTCCGGTTCCGGGCGGCCCGTCGACCGCCAAGAGGCTCGCCCCCTTGTCCGATGCGAGGTGATGCATCAGCGCCTCACGTTGAGACGCGGACAATGGGTACTCACGCTCCATCTGCCCCAGGTGCGCAGCAGATGCGCTGAGCTGCTGGGCCGGGGATAGCAAGGAACGGTCTTGAGCTTTGTTGATCAGTTCATCGAACAACGGAACATCGGGATTGACTTGGGCCTGCAGCAATTCCAACAACCGCACGATAGAAAATGTCGCCGGTGAATTGCCCGCAACAAGCATCAATGCGGTGTCCAGACGTTCGTAGCGATCAATCTCAAGCTCATCGAACGCGATGCCGTCGGCCGCCCCCCTCTGGGTCACCTCGGTGACCAAATCGATTCCGCGTCGCATCAGATCCGCCCAGGTCGTCGGGGCTTTCTCGTGCTTTGCGTACGCGACGTCGGCATCCTCCACTCGTCCAATGCTGACGTTGCGGCGATTGGGCTCCAGCACGTCACGTGGAATCGTGGCGGGCGTGCTGAGAGAGGGGTCTGGGCTCAGTCGTCCGTCCCGGTCAAGCTTGGCGAACAGCATCAGAGGCGCAATGGTTCGCGGCAACGTTTTGTCGTATTCGCCACGGTCAGGACGAAGCCCATAGACCCGAGGCAGGACCACCACCCCAATCGGCCAACTCCGGTCGTCCTCCTGCTCGGCCTGGCCCAACCGCTTTCGCAGTTGCTTCGCCAACGCATGCATTTTTTTCCGCGCATGCTCGCCGACAACGCCGCCGTCAATTTCATTGAATGTGACACGAACAAGGTCGTCGTCTTTCAGGCGGGGGGTGAGGCGCGCCGCGTCGGCCAATGCGTATTGGATGTATTGCAGATATTTTTTCGCCACCGCATCCATGCCGTTGCTCCTGGGCGTGACCGATTCATTCCTTTAACCCGCGAAACACCGCTCACCCGGGTCGAGCCCTCGCCCCCGGGCCGGGAAGCACCGTAGCATCACCGATGCCCATTTGACCTGGATGGCGGTTCCGCCACCGCGATCAAAGCAACCACTGCGAACGTTACACCGTGCCTACCGACGTAGGGGCGACGAGCTCGGCGCGCCCCCGCCCGCGTCTCGGTGCAGCCTGTCGAGGGCGGCCAGGGCCTCGGGGCGGCCGCGCCGGTAAGGCCGCGGCGCAGGTGCCGGGGCCAACCGCACCTCCACGACGGCCACGCGTAGATCACGCAGCAAGGCAAACGCGGTTTCGATGCGGGCAAAGCGGCGCGGGCCGCCGCGTTTGGCCGTGAGCACGCCTTCGCTGAGGCCGTACTGGACCGAGAGCACGTAGCCGTCGGCGTGGCCGTGCAGGGTGTAGCCGCGGACGGCGCCGGCGAGGGCGAGTTCGGCCAAAGTGGCCTGGGACAGGGCTTTCATCGGGGCGGGCTCCCGAAACCAATCGGTTCGGGTGACGGTACGCTTGGTTCCGGGCGCCGGCAACGCGGGTTGCGGGGATGATCTCGAACATAACGCGGGACTCCACACAGTCCGACGGACGGGCCCGTGCCGAACCGCGTCGATCGGCTTTGGTTACGTCGCAGCCGTCCGCGTTATGTCCCGAGTGCAAGCCAGCTTTGTATGATCGATAAGCCCTTCAATTCGCGCGCGCCTATGGAACCCGGCTCTTGGCCACCTCGGTCGGACACGATGGCGATGCAGCCATGGGCGTCAAAATGAAGGCTACTACTGACTGGCCTGCGTTAACTGGTCCAGAAGTAAAGTTAGTTTAAGCGGCTAAACGTGGATGTGCACTTGCGTTGGCAGGCATGAAGGCCTCGGGCGCTGGTGGTCTGTAGTTCAAGGCGCTGTGC
>NZ_JBQJIL010000028.1:0-8234 GCF_052078715.1 Lysobacter sp. CA199
ATTTGCCGAACCGCTTCTTGCTTGAATTCCGGAGTAAATCGCTGTGTGCTCATGGTCTTCCTCCTATGCTCGGATCATAGGCCGGAAATGTCTATATTTCCCTGGACAGTCCAATCATAGGCCGGAAGTGTCTATATTTCCCTGGACAGTCCAATGGCCTGAATTTGATGGGGGCTCAGAGCTGCGATCAGCGCCAACGCAGCGGGATCGGGCAGGCCATCTTTGGGCTCGTACTCATCGAAAATTTCCATAAAGCTACTGTGTGGCCAAGCGGCTAAACGAAGCCGAGCCGCGACGCGGCTTCGGCTTCAGTGAATTGTTGGACCTAACACCTAGCAGAGCCAAAGTATGGCTCCGTCCCCTCGCGTAGCTGCAGCGCGGTAGAAAGCAACTAGCTCACGGTAGTTCTCCACCAGGTAATCAAGTGATTCTTGACCGTCTCTGACCCAAATTACATCCGGGTAAATCTGCGCAGCTTCCATAGCCTCTGGGGCATAAGCGGCCTTGAAGTCATCTTCATTTGGCAGGGCCTCAGCAATTTGCTTGACCTGCTCGGTTGTGAGTATGCGAGCTGGGCCGTAGCCGATGTCTTCACCAATCTCCGTGCCACCCATTACAGCCCACGAGAGGGGCGGCACGCTCTCATCTGCCGAGCCAGTGAGTAGGTAGTGGATCCCGTGCCATGCCTTATCTACATCGATGTAATTTTCAGGCTCCCCGCCGTCAGGGAACAGGTATTCCTCGACCTGATCAGGGTTCGACGTAAGTCGCTCCGCAGTTGCGGGAGTGACTGCGGCGAAGCATGCTGCCATACCCATCGACAACTCCTATGTGAGGTCTAACACTTGAACTAAACCGAGCCGCGAAGCGGCTTCGGGTGCGATGGAAATAGTCAAGCGGACTGCCACTTAGCTTTTGTCTCGTAGGCGCGAAGCGGCAGCGGTGCGAAGCGCGGTTACCTATTTCCAGTTGTTGAGGTAGAAATAGTACGAATGCTCATCACCGCCAGGCTCAAACTCATATCTGTCACACCGCCCTCTGCCTGAGCCGAAGTCGCAGAGAACCTGTTCACGCATTCGCAGTTCTGCTGCGCGGGGCACGTTCCCGGCTAGCCAGTGCTTCTGCAGGCTCGTGCGGAATTCCGCGTCGGACTCCTTCATCTTTCGTCCTACCACCTTGATAACTACCGGCGATGCGGACGTAGCGTAGGCGGATGAGAACTCAAATTCCGGCCCGTCGCCTTCGTGGGGATGCACTACAAAGCCCGGAAATTTTTCGCGCTCTGCGGCTACTGCCACCCAAGAGCTTGCCAAGCCAGTTATCAGCACGTATAGAGCTCCGGCTTTTCGTAGCCAGGACCATTCTTCGCCGGACTTCTTCTTGGCTAACCTCGTCGATACATTCATTCAACATTTTCCCTGTCGATCGATGACTTGCTTCTCGGCGCCGTTGCGCTCAGACACTCTATCGCGCCATTACGCTCGCGGTAATTGATTCCGCCTGCCCCGAGCCGGCGTCATTGGTCGGATCAAGCGGTTTTGATGTCTTCTTGGGGTCAAAAGGTCAAAAAAACCGCCCTTCGTAAGTGCCTGAATTTTAAGGGGCGAGCAATGGTCGGCCGACCAATGGCTTGGAGAAAAAGGGCACGAGAGAGGCGAAAAAATCGCCAAACAGCCCCTCTGTGGATAACTCGCCGACCAATGGAAAACGCCAAAAGCCTCGGAAATAAGGCCTTTTTCGTCGTTGCGACGAGGCGTAGAAAAAGTTGAGTCTGGGAGTTTGGCGCGCCCACGGCAACTCGGGGCTAACTCTCTTGATCCCCTCTTGTCCCCCAATAGCCCCTCCTGTCCCTGGTCGCCGCATCGGCCGCACTACCCATGAGGCATCCACGAACGATCCAAGCCGACTCCTCCCGGTCATTTGATCTGCCCGGGGCGCTTGCATAACTCGTTGCAGTCGATGTCACGCACCGGCATGGCACTCGCATCCATCAAGTTCAACGAACATACCGGCCAGATTCATCGATCACGACTTCGCCGTCTTCCTTGATGAAAGGCTTGGTGACAGGGGGCAAGAGATCGAGAACGACCTCGGAAGGGCGGCACAGGCGCACGCCCATCGGGGTTTCGACCAAGGGGCGGTTGATCAGGATCGGCTCGCGGATCATCGCGTCCAGCAACGTGTCATCGGACAGTTCCGGGTTGTCGAGACCCAGCTCTTGATAAGGCGTTCCCTTTTCTCGCACTGCTTCGCGAACCGTGAGGCCCGCATTGCGGATAAGACCGATCAAACGATCACGCGATGGCGGGTGCTGCAAGTACTCGATCACCTGAGGTTCGATGCCCGCATGCCGGATCAGTGCCAGTGTGTTGCGCGAGGTGCCGCAGGCGGGGTTGTGGTAAATGGTCACTTCCATATTTTATTCCTAGAGTGGTTGGCAGGTATCAAGCCGTTGCCTTGGCGCTGGACTCTTTCGCCGGCACAGGTGCCGTGATCGCGGTCAATGGCGGGGCGGCGCCGGAGGCAGCGGCGAGCGCCGCCGCCTCTTGGTTGCCCTTGCGTTCGCTGTAGCGGCTGGTCAGGTAATCGCTGCGATCGCGGATCATCAGCGTGAACTTGAACAACTCCTCCATCACATCGACGACCCGCTCGTAATAGGCCGACGGCTTCATGCGCCCGTGCTCGTCGAACTCCTGCCAAGCTTTAGCTACCGACGATTGGTTCGGGATGGTCGCCATGCGCATCCAGCGACCCAAAAGACGCAGAGCGTTGACGACATTGAAGGACTGCGACCCACCACAGACCTGCATGACCGCCAATGTCCGTCCCTGCGTCGGCCGCATGCCACCTTCCTCAAGCGGCAACCAGTCGATCTGGTTTTTGAACACCGCGGTGGGGCTGCCGTGCCGCTCAGGACTGACCCAGACCTGGCCTTCGGACCACATCGACCACTCGCGCAGTTGTTGAACCTTGGGGTGATCTGCGCCTACGCTATCCAGTAACGGCAGCTCGTGTGGATCGAATACCCGAGTCTCAGCGCCGAGCAACTGCAGGATCCGTTCGGCCTCCAGTGCCAGCTTGCGACTGAAGGATTGCGGACGCAGCGAGCCGTACAAGATCAAGATGCGCGGCGGATGCGCGGACCCCTTCAAGGACAGCTTTTCCATGGTGGGGTAATCAATCGCATCGACGGACAGGTTGGGAAGGTCTGGCAGGCTCATCGTGTTCGCAATCTCTCTAGAGGCAATACTCAGCAGCCACAGCCGACGGCGTTGGCGGCCGCAGATTGCGGTCCCAAGCCTGTGGTTGAGGCCTTAGCAGTGGGTGAGCAATCGAACAGGCCGTAATGGGTCCGACCGTTGCCCAGCACGTCAAAGAATTCGGCATAGCGGCTCAGCGTCAGCATCTCGGCCGTGTTGCGGCAGACCGGAACGATCCGCCCGGTCTCGAAACGGTGTCCGGTATCGAGCTCAAAACGATTGGCATGATCGGGCAGCGTGCCGCGATAGACGGCCGCCTGGCCGTAGTCTTCGCAGCGATCCTCAAGTTCGAGTTTGAAGATTCGCAACGTCATGGAGTACAGCGTGGCGCCGGCGAGCCGCGCCTCGATCTGCGGATTGGCGATAGTTTTGACCGAGCTGGAGATAACGCGGACATCATTGCAGCCGACTTGACGCATCAGGCGAACGAAATCCTCGTAGTACTGCACGTCTCCGATGCATTCGCCAACCAACTGACTGTCGTGCTTCAGTTCGTCCGGCAGGCGTCGGTCAGAGAAGATGTCAGCGAAATAGATTTCGCCGCCGGGCTTCAGCAGCCGCATCATTCCTTCCAGCACCTGCGTCTTCGCCTCGGCCAGATTGATGACGCAGTTGGAGACGATGATGTCGAAGCTCTCGTCGGCGAGCCCGATCTCTTCCAAGGACTCGATACGGCCTTGGTGAAATTCGACGTTCGCCTGTGCGTGGCCAAAAGCGTCCCTATGGAAATCGATGTGCCGACGGGCCGTTTCGATCTGCTCCGCGGTGGCATCCACGCCGACCACATGGCCCGATGGCCCCACCAGCTTGGACAGCACAAAGCAATCACGACCCGATCCGCAGCCGATGTCGAGCACGCGAGCGCCGGCAAGGTGAGGAGGAAACGGCGTGCCACAGCCGTAGAAGCGGGCCAGGACTTCGGGGTGGATCAGTTTCAGCACATCCTGAACGTGCTGGGGCGGGGCCGTGTCGACCGTGCAGACGTTCGTCACCAGATCGTCTTTGGTCGATAACGTCTTGCCGTAATAGTCCTGCACTTGCTCCACGCGTGCGTCATGCGTCGTGCTCAGATTGCTCATCGCAGTCTCCTTGATGTGGCGTCCATGAAAGTTTCCACATTTCTGCAAATGTGGATCTTTAAGCTAGGACGGGCGCATGACATCGGCATAACCGTGATCTTTCCGTCTCCAAGAGTGGGCCAGGGGCCCGGTTGACATCGACTTCCTTTCGTCTATTCTAGAAACATGGAAATACAAAACGCAACTACCGCACTTTCGGCCCTGGGGCACGCCACCCGGTTGGCGATCTTTCGTTTGCTGGTCGAGGCGGGCCGAGACGGCCGGATGGCGGGCGACATCGCCGAGGCGCTCTCACTTCCTGGTGCGACGGCGTCGTTCCACTTCAAGGAACTCAGTGCCGCCGGCCTGATCCACGGCGAATCCAGGGGGCGTTTCGTTTGTTACACGGCGAACTTCGACGCGATGAACGGGTTGATTGAGTTCTTGACCCGTAACTGCTGCGGTGGCGATGCAGCTCAATGCGCGCCGGCGGCTTGTGCTCCGGTGCAGGCGAAGGCGGCCAAGCGTAAGGGAGCGATTGCACGATGAGTTCGGTAGCCGAAACTCACAGTGATCAGTCGCTGTCGCGTCGGATGGGTTCATTCGAGCGCAATCTCACTTGGTGGGTGCTCGCTTGCATCATCGTCGGTACCGGACTGGGCTATCTCTTCCCCGGACTGTTCGCCACGCTGGGCGCGGCCGAGGTCGCCAAGGTCAATCTGCCTGTAGCGGTGCTGATCTGGTTGATGATCATCCCGATGCTGCTGAAGATCGACTACGCCGCGATGGGACAGGTGAAACGGCATTGGCGCGGTATCGGCGTCACGTTGTTCGTTAACTGGGCGGTGAAGCCGTTTTCGATGGCCTTGCTGGCCTGGATCTTCATCCGCCACGTGTTCGCTGGTTATTTGCCGGCCGAGCAACTGGATTCGTACGTCGCTGGCTTGATCTTGTTGGCGGCAGCGCCGTGCACGGCGATGGTGTTCGTCTGGAGCAACCTGTGCGACGGCGACCCGGAGTTCACCCTGAGCCAGGTCGCGCTCAACGATCTGATCATGGTGATTGCGTTCGCACCGATCGTGGGGCTGCTGCTGGGGATTTCTTCGATCACGGTGCCGTGGTCGACGTTGATGCTATCGGTGGGGCTCTACATCGTGGTTCCGGTACTGATCGCGGCGGTCTTGCGCAAAGTCGTGCTGGCGCGGGGTGGCGAAGCGGCGTTGCAGACACTCCTCAGTCGTCTGGGACCGATTTCGCTCAGTTCCCTGCTACTGATGCTGGTGCTGCTGTTCGGCTTCCAAGGCAAGCAGATCGTCGCGCAGCCGGCCATCATCGCAATGCTCGCGGTGCCGATCTTGATCCAGGTGTACTTCAATTCCGGCGTCTCGTATTGGCTCAACCGCAAGCTCGGCGTCGCCCATTGCGTGGCAGGACCGTCGGCGCTGATCGGCGCCAGTAATTTCTTCGAACTCGCCGTCGCCGCAGCCGTGGGGATATTCGGTGTGCATTCCGGCGCCGCGCTGGCGACGGTCGTGGGTGTCCTGGTGGAAGTTCCCGTGATGCTTTCGGTGGTACGCATCGTCAACTCGTCCAAGGGCTGGTACGGCGCACGCGCCTGATTACACAGCCTCTCTCCTGGAGCAACCAATGAACGGCCAGTACAACGTTTTGTTTCTGTGCACGGGCAACTCTGCCCGAAGCATTCTCGCGGAGGCTTTAGCCAATCAGTTGAGTCACGGGCGCCTACGCGCCTACAGCGCAGGGAGCCATCCGCGTGGAGAAGTGCACCCCGTCGCGCTTGAGGTGCTGGCCGAGGTTGGGTTGTCGACGGATGGATTACGCAGCAAGGCTTGGGACGAGTTCGCCTTGCCCGGTGCACCAGAAATGGACCTCGTAATCACGGTCTGTGATCGCGCCGCTGGGGAAAGTTGTCCTTTGTGGCCGGGAACGCCAGTCACTGCACACTGGGGCATTGAAGATCCCGCGGAAGCAGTCGGCACTCCTGAGCAGGTCCATAAGGCGTTCGCCAACGCGATGCGCCTGCTACAGCACCGTATCTCTCTTTTGTTGGCGCTCAAGGCTGAAGCTTTGGATCGTCTGGTGCTTCAAACGAAGATCCGGGAGATCGGACAACAGTCTTAAACCGCAGTAAGTCATCCAATTCCGAGAATCTGCTCGGTTGGCGGTGCAGCGCGTCGACCAATCGAGACGGGTCAGCATACTCAGGGCCAGGAAATGTCGGCGGGACCAATATGCTTGGCGACAACGTCGAGTTTGTCGAAAACCCTACTCGCAAGGATTTTGGCTACCCGCTGCGCAATGCATACCTGCCCACCACGCAGTTGGCCCCGGTGGCCGCCACCCCGCCTAAGAAGTGACGTTTTTCAACCATGAAGCGCGTGGCGAAAAACCAGCGCCCTTACATGCACAGGTGAACTGATGAGAACGGCATTAGCAGCTCTGATGCTCTGCGTTTGCACTATCGCAAACGCGCAAGAGATCAAAACAGTAGAACGGGATTTGGCAGACGAGGTCGGCTCGATCGATCTGAAAGCTGGAGTTACGGAGAAACAAGCTGGCGCGATCGCTCTGTTCTATTGTGAGCGGCACATAGGCGGTTGTGGCACGACAGATGCACCCGTTAGTGAGAACTCTCATTGGCAAATCACTGCTCGTACGGGAATCGATGGGTCGCCCGACAAGGATAAAATCCTTGTGGGCAAGCATTCCGGAAAGGTTTCGTGGAGCAAAGCCCCCACCGTTGATCTACTTTCGCTGGTGAGTTCGAAGGAGCCTGCGCCAACACCCGTTAATAGAGGCGGCGCAAAGGTTGTTCCAACCTCCGTTTCTGCAGTAAAGATTGAGTTTACGGTCTCGCCGGATGGCAAGGTCTCCGACGCCAGATTTAAGAGATCGTCGAAGAACGTAAAGTGCGACGTGCGGGCCAGAGCTCGCGTGGAAAGCTGGAAGTTTCCTCCCAGGAAGACGCCGATTCAGCTTGTCACGACTTTGAGCTGTGACAGGTGAGCGCTAGAACGGACGGCAATGTAAAGGGTGGCAGCAGAAGTTGATGGCTGATCACTACGTTTCAGGGCTTTAGTCGCAAGGGAGGGGCAAAGCCCCTCCCTTTCTTCATTGATCCGTGCAGTAGCTGATGTTGTCCAGCGTTAGCCATGCAACCTGCGCGCTGGGCGGCAGCCCCACGAACACCTCCCCACTCGTTCGAACATCGATCCGGGTGGGCGCTCCTGCATCGCTCAGCGTCGTCATGATCAACTGCGCAGATGGACGGAAGGCAGCGGGTAACACTAAGGCCACCGTTTCGCCTGCGCCACCCTTGATCACGCCCCGCAACTGCACGCGGCTACCGTCCTTTCGATAGCCAACCGGAGCAAACACGTCTCCGAAGTTGGCCCAAGGCGCGTTGAGCGTCGGCGCTACCCACGCGCCCCTGCGCGCATCGGCCACCGCGGCGGCGGTGGTTCGCCGGGTCTGGCCCCCTTGCACCACCGGTACGACTTCATCGCCGGTCAGCGCCCTCGCCGCCGGCAGTTGGGATAGTCTGAGATTCGCCATGTCACTCCACCAGCAGGTAATCGCCGCTCTCAGTCACCAGTTCATCGCTGGTCTCCGTCCTTAGCAGCCCGTTCTTAAAATCGAAGATGTGGCTGGCCTTCTGCCAGCTCGCCAGGCCATCGCGCGTTGAGCCGACCTCGGCGTGCACCCGATAGACGCCCTTGAGCGGCGATTGGAGTTACCAGGATTTAGTGGACAGGGGTAGCATGTCTATGGACTGTCCAGGGAAATATAGACATTTCCGGCCTATGATTGGACTGTCCAGGGAAATATAGACATTTCCGGCCTATGATCCGAGCATAGGAGGAAGACCATGAGCACACAGCGATTTACTCCGGAA
>NZ_JBQJIL010000029.1:0-7389 GCF_052078715.1 Lysobacter sp. CA199
CACCTCGGCCTCTCGCAGCTTGTGGATGATCTCTTCGGAACTAAAGCGCTTCTTGGGCATGGTCCAAATCTCCTTGGTCATAGTTTATGAACAATCGATCTGGATCAGTTTTTTCAGGTCAGGTCACCTTTCGCCACGCGCGAAGCGTGCATTGCCGCCGCTACGGCGCGTGCGCGCCACCACCACCTGACTTACGGGGTAACCACTGAAGTATGGGCACCGCGAATCGGTGGAGAGAACGAATGTGTCGTTCGCTTTATGACGCCTGGCGACTTCGATGCGTTGCTCCGTTGGTCCGATGCGAGCCTCCAGATGCGAGACGCCTGTGACGACTATGTCTTGCGGTTTCCCAACCTGTGGCAGGCGCGATAATGCTGGTTCTATCACGCGTCCCAATGGAAGTCCTCTTGATCGGGGAAGAGATCGAGGTTCGAGTATTGCGGATTTCTCGTGGCGAGGTTCGTCTCGGCATTACAACCCCACGTGATGTTGCCATCTTACGAGGCGAGCTACTGGATCGGCCCGTCGATCAACCATCACGCAATCCGAAACATAAAAAGTCTTCCGCCCGCCGACGAAGCTCCCCCGTCGCCGGAGCGGTAACTGCGGTGGAGGAGACTACCCGTCGGCCGATGGGGGCCGGCGGGCCGGCGGTATCGTCAGGAGCGATAGCCACGGACCACGCCTCGCAGTCTCATTCCGGCAGACACTTGCCAGATATCCTGGACAGGAGAATGATGCTCAGCTACTGCCGCACGGACGTCATGGCACATTCTATGCCGACATGGATGCGTCTTATGGTGCATATCTATCCATCCCCCTTCCTCCGCCTGCCTCCCTGGCCGCGTCTTCGCGCCCCCAACCATCTCCCTAGCCCACCGGCGCTGGCCGCCCAGTGGTTAATGGTAAATCCCCCCGGATTTCCGCAGTTGCCTCACAAGGAGTGAGCATGAACACCGCAACACAAAGATCATGGATCGGAGCAAGACCGCCTCATGTCCGCAGGGGGATAGGCCGGCTGGGACGGCAGTTGGTCTTGCTGATCGGACTCGTTCTTCCTCTTAGTGCCGTGTCCGCACAAGAAAGCGGGCACTCGTGGAAAAACATTGATTTTCAAACCGAACATGCCACACAGCAAGAAGCGCTCGCCTACCTGCGGACGCAGCCCAGCGGCTATAACCTGATCACGACCCTCAAGGCTCGATCGATCACCGAGACCGGCGTCCAGCTTAAGTACGGGATCCCAACCGAGATCTCAAAAATCAATGAGTGGCTCTATACCACGTTCGGCCTGACGTTCCAGGGCACCGAGCAGGACTTCACGCAGGCCCTCAAGTCCCTCTACGACCAAAAGAGCGTCAACGCCGGCTGCACTCCTAACACGACTGCGAGCCGGAATGGTGATTGGGGCACCTTGGGCCAATGGGTCGACAACGTACCCGCCCGTCAAATCGTGGGCTTCAAGGTTATATGGAACCGTAAATCGTCGGGAACGTGCTCCCTCTACGACGACCACGAGAACATCATTCGCGAACGGGACCGCTGCTCCAACGAGTTCCTGAAATGGAATCCCAGCAACAACACCTGCTCGGACGATTTCTACACCGTTCGCTTGACCGCTCCGCCGGTGTACTGCGACAGCTGCACGCTGGTCGGCAACCCCGCGGACTTCTCAACCGGCGACAAGTACGAGACCGAAAGCGACATCGAGCTGGACTGGATCAGCTTCATCCGCTCCTATCACTCGGCCACGTCCAACTCGACCGGCGGATTCGGCTACGGCTGGACCCATTCGCATGACATCCGCCTGGGCATCCAGAGCGGCGATCCACCGCAGTTGGGCTTGTTCCAGGCCAATGGCTCGCATTTGCCGTTCCGCGAATCGGGCGGTTATTACGAAGCCGTCGACGGCAGCGGCGACCGTATCACCGCCTCGGGCACCAACTGGCTGCTGCAGCGTGGTGGCGCCACCCTGACCTTCGACGCCACCGGAACCCTGCAGGAACAGCGCTTCGACAACGGCGAAGTTCTGAGCTATGCCTACGATGTACTCGGCCGGCTCACGACCATGACCCATTCGACCGGTCGCACGCTCACGATCCAGTACGCGGGGGAATCGACCGCGTCTGCGATCGCTTCGATCAGCGCAGTTGGTCAGGCGTTGGCCGCCTATACCTACACCGCCAATGGCCAGGTCGAGACCGTGACCTATGCCAACAACGGCGCGCGCCGCTACCACTACGAAGACACCCGTTTCCCGCAAAATCTGACCGGCATCACCGGAGAGGACAACCAGCGCTTCAGCACGTTTGCGTATGACGCTCAAGGCCGACTGATCAACAGCGAGCATGCCGGCAGTGTCGAAAAAGTCGCTCTGGCCTATTCGGCGCAAGGCGGCGCGGTCGTCACCGACGCCTTGGGCGATGCCACCGACTATCGGCTGGCCACGGCCGGCGCCACGGACAAGCCGCGTAAAGCCGGCAATCTGATCGATAGCAAGGGCACGGTCGCACGCAGTTACTACAACGACTCGTCCGACTTCCGCCGCCGCATCGACACCGTCACCGACCGCAAAGGCATACAGACCAAGCACACGTATACGGTCGCCAACGATCCGGTAACTGGTCAGCCAGCCTGGACCCATGGCGTCACCGAAGCGGTCGGCAAGCCCGAAGCGCGCACCCGCGAAGAACGCCGTGACAGCGTCAGTAACCGCGTGATTCTGAGCAAGGTCGGTAACCGCGAAACCCGCATCATCCGCAACGCGCGCCTGCAACCGACCAGCGTGACTATGCGCGACACCGTCACCAACGAGGTTCGCACCACGGCTTACGCTTACTGCGAAGCCGCCGACGTCGCCGCGAGCAATAGCGAGTGTCCGGTGCTGGGCTTGGTCAAGTCGATCGACGGCCCACGCACCGATGTCAGCGACATCACCACGTACACGTACTACGGCATCGACGATCCGGTCTGCGAAAGCCAACCGCCGGCATGCAGCTACCGCAAGGGCGACCTGCGCAAGGTGGTCGATGCACTTGGTCGCGCGACCGAGTTCTTCGGTTACGACCCGCTGGGCCGGGTCAAATCGGTCACCGCCCCTAACGGCGTCATCACCGACTACGAGTACCACCCACGCGGCTGGCTCACCGCTACCAAGGTGCGCGGGACCAACGTCGACAGCGAGACCGACGACCGCATCACCCAGGTCGAGTACTGGCCAGCTGGCATGGTCAAGAAGGTGACCCGGCCCGACGGCGTGTACACCTCTTTCATCTACGACGCGGCCTACCGCCTGACCGAGATCCGTGACTCCACCGGCGTCATCGTGTACACATTGGACAAGGCCGGCAACCGCAAGCAGGAGGACATCCGCGACGAAAACGGACGCATCACCAAGACCATGTCGCGGGTCTTCAACGCCCTCGGCCAGATGCAGACGCTCAAGGACTCGGCGGACAATCCCACCGGCTTCACCTACGACGCGAACGGCAACCTGGACACGGTCACCGATGCATTGGGCCGGATCACCGACCAGGATCACGATCCGCTCAACCGATTGGCCCGTACTTGGCAGGACGTTGGCGGCTTGAATGCCAAAACCGTAACGAAGTACAACGCATTGGATCAGGTCACCGAGGTCACCGATCCCAACAACCTGGTCACCACCTACGGCTACAACGGCTTCGGCGACCAGACCCGGCTGTCCAGCCCGGACACCGGAGTCACCACGTACGCCTACAACAGCGCCGGCCTGCTCACCACCAAGCAAGATGCCAACGACGCCAGCGCGCATCGCTATACCTACGACGCGCTCAATCGTCCGAAGTCGATCTTCTATAGCGCAACCGGCCCGGCCGACGTCGAGTACGACTACGACACCGTCAATGCCGAATGCGCGAACGGCGAGAACTTCGCGCTGGGCCGCGTCACCGCGATGCGGACCGAAGGTACCGAGCTGAAGTACTGCTACGACCGCTTCGGCCAACGGGTGCGCAAGGTCCAGATCGTGGCCGGCAAGGCGTTCACCCTGCGCTACGCCTATACAAAGGCTGGCGATCTGGAGGAAATGACCTACCCCGATGGCGCCACCGCGGAGTACTCACGCGACCAGAACGGCCGCATCACCGGTGTCTACACTAAAACCGCACGCGGTTATCACCTGGGTGTACTGAACTGGGGCAGCCACAAACCGTTCGGCCCGGCCTGGTTCTGGTACTACGGCGGCCAGCACCAGATGGTGCGGCACACCGACAAGGACTATCGCCCGACCGTCGTTTCCAACAGCAACAATGTCGGATTGTCGCTGTCCTATAGCTACAACGCAGTGGGCGAGCTGACCACGCTTAAGGATGGCACTCAGACAACCACCCTGGCGAAGTACGACTACGACACCCTCGGCCGTCTGGCCTTCACCCGCGACGGCGCAACCAATACCGCGATCGAGTCCTATGAGTACGACCTGACCGGTAACCGCAAGAAGCTCACTCACGGCACGGTCGAAAACAACTACACCTATCCGAACAACAGTCACCGCCTGAGCAGCGTCGGCGGCGTCAGCCGCAGCCACGACGCAGCCGGCAACACCACTGCGATCGGGGGCACCGCCCGCGAGTTCGTCTACAACGCCAACGACCGCATGAAGCAGGTCAAGCGCAACAGCGTGGTAACGATGGGTTACCGCTATAACGCCAAAGGCGAGCGTGTCGCGGCGATCACCGGCGATAGCGGACCGGTTACGACCTATACGCTGTACGACGAGGCCGGTCAGTGGATCGGCGATTACGACAGTACCGGCGCGACGATCCAGCAAGTGATCTGGATGGATAGTCTGCCGGTGGGATTGTTGGACGGTGCGGGAACCGCACAATCGTTGAAATATATCGAGTCCGACCATCTGGGTACGCCGCGAGCGGTGGTGGACCCGAGCCGCGGTGCTGCTGGTGTAGCCATCTGGACCTGGGATGCGAAGGGTGAGGCGTTTGGCAACAGTCCGCCGAACCAGGATCCGGATCAAGATGGCACCGCGTTCGTGTTCAACATGCGCTTCCCGGGGCAACGCCATGATTCAAGCACCGGCCTGAGCTATAACTACTTCCGCGACTATGATCCGGTCACGGGCCGGTATCTGCAAAGCGATCCAATCGGGTTGAACGGTGGGATAAACACATATGCATACGCCCTTCAACAGCCCACAATCTTTAGTGATCCGACCGGCCTTCAAACCTATCACCCGTATCATATTCCGCTAAGGGCACCCGGAAAGTCGCCCGCCGGCAGTATTTATTGTGTTGATGGTGTTGTCACCCCTGCTTTTAATAGGGCCGTGTGGGACAAGGACTGGGCACAATGCGATGAGATCGCAGACTGCGCCTATGAGCACGAGCAGACACATGCTAAGAACGCCCTAGATAGCGATCCAAATATCTGTCCAAAGCATTTTCTTAGTGACTTCGGGGTCGAAAGGACGCCCACAATAATCACTTTCCCATCTTCGGCCCCGCCTGGTCAGCTGACAGAATTGCAGAGAACTGAACTCCATGCACACGCGACGGAACTGCGATGCTTGGCTAGAAAAATTAGAGAAGGCAAATGCACCGGCTTCTGCTTGCAGCAAGTTGTCGAGAAGATTCATTATGCTATCACAGACAATATACCGGACATTTATAATGGAACTTATAACAAGCCGCGCTAAACGAGGAATCTTAGCATTAGTACTAGCTTTCCTAGCCACCTCTGTACATGCAGACGCAGGAGGCACTGCCACTGCGACGGTGAAGGTCGGCGTTTACATGGACTGCAATTCACCTGATGAATTAATGATGGCTTTTCGTAATACAACACGAACACAGTTGAAAGTAGCGGAAGGGAGTCTGCCCTGGAACAATCGACACGCACTAAATATCAAAGCATTTCTCATCAAGGAGGGCAAAGCCCTGCCGGCTGATATTCATGCCCCAATAGCTGATTACATGAGGTACATTCATATTGCGCCTAATGAAGTTCTATCCGGTGGAATTCGTCTGGAGGAAATTGTCCGCAACTTCAGTCAGCTGAGTGATGAGGGGGATATAGTTATGTATTACGAAATTTCGCCTACAGCTCGATCGGGGCGCCCGAATTTTGTCACACAGCCCGGCACAATCCTTATTCCTCAACGAAGCCTTACATCACGCAAGTGCCCGACCGTCATTTTATTTAGATGATCGTGATCTATTATCACAAATCTCTAACTGCCTGAGTAACCACAGAATTTTTTTGATTTCAGGGTAAGCTGCCCAAGAAATTAAGACACTCGTCAGCCTCAGATTGAGGCGCGTTTAAGGGCCCCGGCATCGGGGCCTTTCTTTTCGCGGAACCTACTGCCAGCCGATGGGAACCGGCGGGCCGTGGAAGCCATCCATCCGAGCCCACCCTGCGAAGCCCAGTCAAGAAGACGCCCCATGCACCCTGAGTTTCGATCCGAAATGGTTGCTGCGCCGACTGCGGCGCCGCACTGGAAGTGCGTGTCCTTCATGGCGTACTGCTGCAAGCCTATGCTCGCAAACTATCGCTTGTATCGCTGCCAGTTCAACCGCGGCAACGTCCGTGCCTTACGCAGGGCGCTGGACACCGTATGGGATTGGGCTCAGGCAGAGAATCCGTTCTCCGGCGAAGCCATTGAACAAGTTTAAAATATCAGCCCAGCACGCATTCGCATGTGCGATCTTTACGGCGCTTGAGGAAGCTGCCTTTGGAACCGTGTCGGCAATTGCATTTTGCATGGAGTTTGGGCGATCAAGCGTGGAGGACGTGCGCGATGCCCCACTGGCCAGCGTGATCGAGGGATCGGGAATAGGCGTCCACAAGTTCCACGTCCAACGACTTGACCCAACCCAGTGGTTGCGATGGGAAATGCAGCGGCACCGTGCTTGTCTGGAACTGCTCATCTCAGAGGACGACCCGGCCAAGGAGGTGACTATTCTGATGTTGCGTCAGGAAGGTGCGGCTTCACAGCCCAGTATTCTCTCGGCGGCGCAGATCAGTGCGCTGCGACTGGGCGAAGACGTCTGCGCCGTGTAACGCGAACGGTCGATTTCGGAGTCGATCGAAGGATCGGCAAATCGTCCCTTACTCACTTCATCCAGATCGGACGGACCAAACACAATGCCACGCACAAAGATCGCTCGTCACGTCAAGAACACTCTAATCGCCATTACCGTTTCGATGGCTTGTTATCCTGTTCACTCCCAATCACTTGGCGATGATTTTGACCTCTACTGTCATGACCTGACCTGAAAAAACTGATCCAGATCGATTGTTCATAAACTATGACCAAGGAGATTTGGACCATGCCCAAGAAGCGCTTTAGTTCCGAAGAGATCATCCACAAGCTGCGAGAGGCCGAGGTGC